>JALZBN010000258.1 GCA_030947365.1 Actinomycetota bacterium | reverse complement strand
GCGTTCCCCGCCAGCAGATCCACATCGAGCGCTTCGCCTACTGAGGGAGATTCGCATGCGCCGCGCCGTCCCCATCCTGCTGGCCACGCTGCTGGGCCTGGTGCTGATCCTCAACTTCCGCACGTCGCCCGGCTCCACCGTGCTGACCAGTCCAACCGGGCCGACTACTCCCGGCGAGGTAAAGCCGACGACGACGTCGACGACGACGTCAAGGCCCCCCGCCGGCGCGCCGCCCAACCCGCTGTCGCCGTCGACAACCTCACCGCCGGCAACGCTCACCAACCGCACCGTCGAAGGACCGGCAGAGGAGAACCGGTACGGCACTGTTCAGGTGCGGGTAACCCTGTCCGGCAACCGGATCGTCGACGTCCAGGCTGTTCAACTGCCGAGCGATCGATCGCGGTCCGTACAGATCAACGATTTCGCCGGACCCGCGCTGCGCGAGGAAGCGCTACAGGCGCAGAGCGCGAAGATCCACACCGTCTCCGGCGCGACCTACACGAGTACCGGCTACCGCCAGTCGCTACAGGCCGCGCTCGACCAAGCGGGACATTCGTAACGCGAAGTCGATGAAGCGAGTAGAGGAGATCTGGGGCACGGCCGTGGGCGTAGAGGTACGTGACGATGTCGCCTCCGCGGTTGTGGACCACCTCTTCTCTTGGCTCGAACGGGTCGACAAGCTGTTCAGCACCTGGCGGGACGACAGCGAGATTGTGCGCATCGCTCGCGGCACGCTGTTGCGCGCCGACGCCAGCCCCGAGACGCGCCGGGTCCTCGACGAGTGTGCCGTTCTTTCGGTCGCTACTGGCGGAGCGTTCGACATCGGGGCCACCGCCCACTTGCCACCTCCTCATCCACAAGGGTGGTGCCCACTCGACGCCTCGGCGATGGTGAAGGGGTGGGCCCTCGACCGGGCCGCCGAGCTGCTTGCCGAATCCGGCGTCCGTCGCTTCTGCATCAATGCCGGCGGCGATGTGCTCATTGGCAGCGGACCCGCGCCGGACGAGCCCTGGCGGATCGGAGTGCTCCACCCGTGGGAGCACGACCAGCTGGCCGCTGTCGTGGAGGCGACCGATGCTGCCGTCGCGACGTCTGGGTGCTACGAGCGCGGCAGTCATATCGTCGACCCCCGCACCGGACAACCAGCCACCGGGCTCGCGTCCGTCACCGTCGTCGCCGATGACTTGGCCACGGCTGACGCGTACTCCACCGCGATCTTCGCCCTCGGCCGCGACGGCGTCGACTGGCTCCGCGGCCACCCCGACGTCGACGCCATGGCGATAACCGACGAGAGGCAGGTGTTCACAACCAAGGGCTTCGACCGCCGGGCTTCGACCGCCGGGTGAGCTCCCGGCAGTAAGATCTCGCCTTGGTGCGCCGGGAAGTCTGGTCGGCATGGCTTTGAGCCGTCCGAATCCGACCCCCGAGGCTGCCAATGAGCGACACTCCCAACCCAACCCGAGCGGTGCGCGACTTCTTCGCCACCGAGGTGGCAGGCGGTGTCGTGCTCATGGTGGCAGCCGTCGTGGCCATGGTGTGGGCGAACTCACCCTGGCGCGCGAGCTACGGCGACCTTTGGGGTTCGGCTAGGACGATCAGCGTTGCGCATTGGGATCTCACGTTGTCGCTGCGCGACTGCGTGAACGAAGGTCTCATGACCACCTTCTTCTTCCTCGTGGGCCTGGAGTTGAAGCGGGAGTTCATCGAGGGCGAACTTCGAGATGCGCGCCGGGCAGCATTGCCGATCGTCGCCGCCATCGGCGGTATGGCCGTTCCCGCTTTGCTCTATGCGCTAATCAACGCCGGCGGTGCTGGGGCGCAAGGCTGGGCAATCCCGATGGCCACCGACATCGCCTTCGCGCTCGGCGTGCTCGCCCTGGTCGCGCCGGGGGTGCCCCCGAGCCTTCGGGTGTTCCTACTCGCGCTGGCGATCGTCGACGATATCGGTGCCATCGCGGTCATCGCCATCTTCTACTCCGGGCGGGTTGAGGCGCAATGGCTGGCGCTGACCGTCGGCGCGCTTGTCATCGTCTACCTGCTTGGCCGGTCGACGTTTCGCTTCGCGCCGGCCTTCATCGTCCTCGGCGTGGTTGCGTGGCTCGCCCTCCTCGGCGCCGGCGTGCATGCCACCCTCGCGGGCGTCGCCATGGCTTTGTTGCTCCCGAAACGAACCAACGTCGACCTCGAGGAGACACTTCATCCTTGGACCAGTTGGATCGTCGTCCCCGTCTTCGCCTTGGCGAATGCCGGAGTGACGTTGACGGGGAGTTCACTCAGCGACTCGCTCACGTCAAGGGTGACCGTCGGCGTCGCCGTCGGTCTGGTCGTCGGGAAGGTGGTGGGCATCACCGGCGCGTCATGGATCGCGTGTCGCGCCGGCTTGGCGACGCTTCCGTCGGAGGCAACGTGGCGCGACCTGGTCGGTGCGGCCACCGTCGCCGGGATCGGCTTCACCGTCGCCCTCTTCATCACCGAACTCGCCTTCGGCTCGACTGCGCGTGCCACCCACGCCAAAGTCGGCATCTTCGCGGCGTCGATCCTGGCGACAGCACTCGCGGCTCTCCTTTTGCGCGTGGGCCGCCGGGCGCGCCGTGGCGCGGAGGTTACATAGGCTCGACGGGTGCCCCCACAAACCGACGTCGTCATCATCGGCGCAGGACTTGCTGGCCTGACCGCAGCCTACGAACTGCACCACGCCGGTCTCGCCGTGCGGGTCGTCGAAGCCCGGCCGCGGCTCGGAGGACGAGCGCTCACGGTGGCCCCGGAGAAAGCGGATGGCTCGTTCGACCTTGGCGCCACTTGGATCTGG
>JALZBN010000257.1 GCA_030947365.1 Actinomycetota bacterium | reverse complement strand
ACATGAGAGTTACCCAGGGGACCTTCTCCTACCTGCCCGACCTCACCTACGCCGCCGGGGTGGTGATGGAGGTCAACGAGTGTCGCAAGGCCTACCCGAATCACGACGCACGGGTCAACGCCTACGACCCCAGGCACGGCCGCCGGACGATCGCCTTGCAGTTCATGGTGCACCGGCCGAAGGAAGAGCCCGGGTTCCGTCTGGACCGGACCGAGACCAACGACCGGCACATCGCCTACACCCTGCACTCCTACGCGGCCGAGAAGCCCCACGGCGAGCGGTACCAGGACAACGGGAACTAGCCGTCGAGAAGCTTGCCGATGGGGCTCTCGTCGAGGTGGTCGAGCAGTTCGGCCACGTCTTCGTAGACAGCCACCGCTCCCTTGCCGGCCAGCTGCTCCCGGGTCTGGCCGCCGGTGAGCACGCAGACGACCTTGACACCGACCTTGGCGGCTGCTTCGACGTCCCAGACGGTGTCGCCTACGACGAGCGTGCGCCCCGGATCGAGGTCGAGCTGTTCGAGGGCCACGGTGAAGATGTCGGGCGACGGTTTGCTGGCCTCCACGTCGCTGCCGTTCACCACGTGGTCGACGGCGTCGCCGGCGCCGATGGCATCGCAGAGCTCAGGAATGTCGTCCTTCTTCGACGACGTGGCCAACACCACCCGGGCCCCGCGCCGGTCGACCTCGGTGAGGAGGTCGGCGGCCTTGGGGAACCGATGGAGATCCTGCTTGAGGGGCGTGTACTCCTCGGTGTGGGCGTCGCTCAGCCCCTCGGGCTCCTCGCCCAGGAGCTCGGTGAGCAGGTGGTCGGAGCCCATCCCGATGAGGGGATGGATGCGGCTCATGGAGATGTCGTGGCCTGCCTTCTGCAGGGCGCGCCACCAGGCGAGGGTATGAAGCCAGTTGGTGTCGACGAGGGTGCCGTCGACGTCGAAGAGGACTGCGGGTCGGGTGTCGGTCACGGGGCGGGCTTACCCCGGCCGTGGCCGGCTCACACCGCCTGCCGGATAGGATAGGCCGAGAGGGCGGCGTGGCCGAGTGGTTTAGGCAAGGGCCTGCAAAGCCCTGTACAGCGGTTCGATTCCGCTCGCCGCCTCCAACAAGGGTGCTGGTAGGAGCGCTACGGCGCCCACCAGCGGCCGTCGCTCAGGCTCCCGACCACACACCAGCCACACGCGGCGGGTGTGCGGGGAAACTAGAGGCGGGGGCCAGCATCGCCACCATCGGCAACGACCCGAAACGTGTGGCCGTGAAGGTGCATCGCGCGTCATCGAGACCTGCGAGTCAGCATCGTGAACGGCGCAGACCATGATTTCCCGCTCACTCATGGCGCGACAATGATGCCGTGCTGAAGGAGGCGGCTCTTGCCAGTTGACAGGTGTCGGCGGAGAGCCGCCGCCTTGCCGCGTGCTGTGGTGGGTCGGATTGACGGGCGATGAGCCTTTTCCGCGCTCTGGCCCACGCCCTCGGCATCGCCGGTTCGATGACCTGGGAAGTCCTGTGGGCCCTGATCCTCGGTTTCGCCCTCTCGGCCGTCGTACAGGCGGTCGTGCGTCGAGACACCATCACCCGGCTCCTGGGCGACGACCGTCCGCGCACTCTGGCTGTGGCGGCGGGTCTGGGAGCAGCCAGTTCGTCATGTTCCTACGCGGCCGTCGCCTTGGCTCGCTCGCTGTTCCGCAAGGGTGCCCATTTCTCTGCCGCCATGGCCTTCGAGATCGCCTCCACCAACCTGGTGATCGAGCTCGGCATCATTCTCGCTCTGCTCATCGGATGGCAGTTCACCCTTGCCGAGTTCGTCGGTGGCCCACTCATGATCATCCTGGTCGCGCTCGGGTTCCGCGTGGTGCTCCGTGGTCGCCTGCTCGACGAGGCACGGGCGCAGGCCGAGCGAGGAGTGGCAGGTTCGATGGAGGGTCACGCCGGCATGGACATGAGCGTCAGCGGGAACGGCTCGCTGTGGCAGCGCCTCCGTTCCCCCGAGGGCGTGACCGCCGTCTCGCACATCTTCGTCATGGAATGGGCGGCGGTGCTGCGCGACATCGTGCTGGGTCTGCTCATTGCCGGAGCCGTGGGGGCCTGGGTGCCGGAGAGCTTCTGGCGGCGCTTCTTCTTCACCGGCCACCCCCTCGCCGCGAGAGTGTGGGGGCCGATCGTCGGTCCGCTGGTGGCTGTGGTCAGCTTCGTGTGCTCGATCGGCAACGTCCCCCTGGCCGGCGTCCTGTGGAACGGTGGGATCAGCTTCGGTGGGGTGATCAGCTTCATCTTCGCCGACCTCATCATCCTGCCGATCATCCTCATCTACCGGAAGTACTACGGGACCAAGGTGGCGTTGATCGTCACCGCCACCTTCTACGCGTCCATGGTGGTGGCCTCCTATGTCATCGAAGTTGTCTTCGGGTTGGCGGACCTCGTGCCCAGCGAGCGCAACGCCAAGGTCGTCGAGGCCAGCCTGACCTGGAACTACACCACATTCCTCAACGTCGCCTTCTTGGTGCTGGCCGCGGCACTGCTCGTACGGTTCTTCGCCACCGGCGGCTCGGCGATGCTGAAGATGATGAGCGGCGACCCTGCGCCCGAGGAGCACTCGACCTAGGAGCCGAAGACGTTGTGTGTCAAACGGCAGGCCTTCTCGTAGGCCCAGCCGGCACGAGCCAGGGGGGCGGCGATACAACGTCGGTAGTTGCGACCCGCGGCGTCTTCGTCGGCCCAGCGCTCGAGGCGACTCACAAAGCCGAGACGCTGCGCCCGACGCCGGGCTACGAAAAGCGAACGCGCGACCCACCATCGCTGCGAGCAGGAGGTAGC
>JALZBN010000256.1 GCA_030947365.1 Actinomycetota bacterium | reverse complement strand
CAGAAGCTGTCGTGGGACCTCGATCCCGCCAAGGGCTGGCTGCGCTCCATAAACGGACGCCCCCACACCGTCGAGGGCGGTGATCAGATCTCGGCCACCAATGTCGTCGTGCAGTCGGTGTCGTGGGTGCCGAGTGACGGCGATGTCGACACTGTCGGATCGCAGGTCTACGTGGCCCAGATGGTCGGCGCGGGCGATGCGCTGGTCGTCTCCGACGGCAAGGTGGTGAAGGGCAAGTGGTCGAAGCCGAGCATCGATGCCGTCACCACCTACACCGACGCGGCCGGCAAGCCGATCGCGGTCAAGCCTGGGCGCACCTGGGTCGAGCTAGCCAACAACGACAAGCCGCCTGCGGTTCGCTGAGTGCCGAGGATCAACGAGACCGAAGAATGGAAAGCGCTCGCCGCCCACTTCGCAGACCTCGGTGAGTCCCACCTCCGCGAGCTGTTCAACGACGATCCCAAGCGGGGCGAGGCACTCACGGCCGAGGTCGATGGGCTCTACCTCGACTACTCCAAGAACCGGCTGACGGCCGAGACGATCAGGCTGCTCGTCGCCCTCGCCGAGCGCGCCGGGCTTCGTGCGCGCATCGACGCCATGTTCCGGGGCGACAAGATCAACGTCACCGAAGAACGGTCCGTGCTCCACGTCGCCCTGCGCGCGCCGCGCGACGAGGTGATCGAAGTCGACGGCGTCAATGTCGTCCCAGAGGTGCACGCCGTGCTCGACAAGATGGGTGCCTTCGCCGACCGGGTGCGGTCGGGCGAGCACACCGGCCACACCGGCAAGCGCATCCGCAATGTCGTCAACATTGGTATCGGGGGCTCAGACCTCGGGCCCCACATGGCGTACGAAGCGCTCAAGGCTTTCTCGCAGCGCGACCTCACCTTCCATTTTGTGTCCAACGTCGACGGCACCGACATCTACGAATCGCTACTCGGCCTCGACCCCGAAGAGACCCTGTTCATCGTCTGCTCCAAGACGTTCGGCACGCTGGAGACGCTCACCAACGCCCGCACGGCGCGTGACTGGTTGCTCGATGCGGTGGGCGACAAGGCGGCCGTGAGCAAACACTTCGTCGCGGTGTCGACGAATGCCGAGAAGGTGGCCGAGTTCGGCATCGACACCGCCAACATGTTCGGCTTCTGGGACTGGGTCGGTGGCCGGTATTCGTTCGACTCCGCGGTCGGGTTGTCGCTCATCATCTCGATCGGCATCGACCAGTTCCGGGACATGCTCGCCGGGTTCCACGCCATCGACGAGCATTTCCGCACCGCTCCGTTCGAGCGGAACCTCCCGGTGCTGCTCGGGCTGATCGGCGTTTGGTACGTCAACTTCTTCGGGTCCGAGACCCAGGCGATCCTGCCGTACAGCCAGTACCTGGCCCAGTTCCCCGCCTATCTCCAGCAGCTCGACATGGAGAGCGACGGCAAGTCGGTCACCCTCGCCGGCGCGCCCGTCGGCTGGGACACCGGACCGATCGTGTGGGGCCAGCCCGGCACCAACGGCCAGCACGCCTACTACCAACTGATCCACCAGGGCACCCGGCTCATACCGTGTGACTTCATCGGCATCGCCCGGCCCGAGCACACCGTGGGTGACCACCAAGACCTGCTCCTGGCCAACTACCTGGCTCAGACCGAGGCGCTGGCATTTGGAAAGACCCGCGAGGAAGTTGAAGCCGAAGGGGTGCCGGCCCACCAGGTGCCGCACCGCACATTCGCCGGCAACCATCCGACCAGCTCGATCCTCGCCGAGCGGCTCACGCCGTTCACGCTCGGGCAGCTGGTGGCCCTCTACGAGCACAAGGTCTTCACCCAGGGCACCATCTGGGACATCAACAGCTTCGACCAGTGGGGGGTCGAGCTGGGCAAGGTGCTCGCCAACCGCATCATCCCCGAGCTCGAGTCCGACGCCGAGCCCACTCTCGCTCACGACAGCAGCACCAACACGCTCATCCGCCGCTACCGCTCGCTGAAGGGGAACTCCTCATGACGATGGCGATGCACGACACGGAGCTGCGCGACGACCTGGTCGTGCCCGACCGGCGCGTGCCGGCCGCCAATCCTGACGGCGTGGTCGGCGAGGCGATCAACGCCATCCGTTTTCTCGCCATCGACGCGGTGGAGAAGGCGGGGTCGGGCCACCCGGGCACGCCGATGGCCCTCGCGCCGCTCGCGTATCGCCTCTACACCCGCTACCTGCGTCACGATCCGGCCGACCCGGCATGGCTCGACCGCGACCGGTTCATCCTCTCCGCGGGTCACGCGTGCATGCTCCAGTACGCGGCGCTGCACCTGTCGGGCTACGACCTCTCGATCGACGACCTGGCCCAATTCCGCCAGTGGGAGTCGCGCACGCCGGGCCACCCCGAGCGCGGCGTGACGCCCGGTATCGAGATCAACACCGGCCCGCTGGGCCAGGGCTTCGCCAACGGTGTAGGGATGGCGCTGGCCGAGCGCATGCTCGCGGCGCGCTACAACGCGCCGGGCCATGAGATCCTGAGCCACCGCACCTGGGTGATCGCGGGTGACGGCGACATGATGGAAGGCATCTCCAGCGAGGCCGCTTCCATTGCCGGAAGGCTTGGGCTCGGGCTCGGCAAGCTCACCGTCTTCTACGACGACAACCACATCTCGTTAGAGGGCGCCGCCGACGTCGAGTTCACCGAGAACGTCGCTGATCGCTTCGACGCTTACGGCTGGCACGTGGTGCGGGTTCCGTCGGTGAACGACCTCGACGCCCTCGATGTGGCTGTCAACGCGGCCCAGCAGGAGGGGGAGCGGCCCAGCCTGGTCATCGTGCGCAGCAAC
>JALZBN010000255.1 GCA_030947365.1 Actinomycetota bacterium | reverse complement strand
GGCCGAGCTCGTGCAGTACCGCAAGCTGCTGCGTGCCCTCCACGAACTGCGCACCGAGGTGCTCGAGCCCGCACCCGGACTGCTGCCCGACATCCTCTCCTCGCTCGGCGCGGCCGGAGAGCGCAGTGCCATACGCCATCTCCTCACCGGGCGGCGCGCCGCCTACGTGGGAGGCATCGCCGCGGCCACCGCCGCAGGCACGGCGGGGGCCATCTTGTTGGCCACCCGGGCCCGCCACCGCAGTCGCAACGGCGACAGCCGCCTGCGCCTCGCGTCCTAAGCTATTCTGCTCTGGTCCATCAACAGAGGCTGACCCTCCTAGGGCAGTAGCTCAACTGGTAGAGCACCGGTCTCCAAAACCGGCGGTTGGGGGTTCGAGTCCCTCCTGCCCTGCTCGGCCGGAATTCAACAAGAGGTCTTCGAAGAGACATGGCCGTCAACCGACAGACAAAGCGCCTCATGCAGCGCCAGGGCCAGATGGGTCCCGACGGCGAGCCCACGGCGACGCGCGAGCCCAAGGCCCGCCCCGCGCCGCGGCCCCAGAAGGAGCGCATCGGCCCGTCGGAGTACATTCGTCAGGTCCGCGCCGAACTGCGGAAGGTGGCCTGGCCCACGAGGGCCGAGGTCATCAACTACTCGATCGTGGTCTTCCTCGCCTTGGCGGTGCTGATGGCACTGATCTTCGGGCTCGACTACGTCTTCGGCAAAGCCGTCATCTTCCTCTTCAAGTAAAGAGACTCTTCACCCATGAGCAATCCCGAACCCGACATGCCCGACGAGACTGACCCGCCCGTCGATGGCGCCGAGCCCGAGCCCCAGCCTCAACCGGAGCCGGAGTCCGAGCCCCTCAGCGAAGAGGAGCTCCTCGACGTCGCCGCCGACGATAACGATGACGACGAAGACGACGAAGAGGAAGCCCCCCGGGTCCAGAGCCCTTACGACCGTCTGGGCTCGTGGTACGTCGTGCACACCTACGCCGGCTACGAGAACAAGGTGAAGACCAACCTCGAGAGCCGCATCGCCTCGATGAACATGGAAGACCGCATCTTCGAGTGCGTCATCCCCATGGAAGACGTCATCGAGTTCAAGGGCGGCAAGAAGGTAACCGTGCAGAAGAAGGTGTTCCCTGGCTACCTGCTGGTGCGCTGCGAGCTCGACGACGACTCGTGGAGGGTGGTGCGCAACACACCCGGCGTCACCGGTTTCGTGGGCCTCGGCGCGCGCCCCACGCCGCTGTCACGCAAAGAGGTCGAGAGCATCCTTCAGGTGCAGCCCGAAGGCACGGAGGGCGCGCCGAAGAAGACCCGCCACCGTCCGATGTTCGAGATGGAGGAGAGCGTCCGAGTCAAAGAAGGCCCCTTCGCCGACTTCTCGGGCCAGATCGTGGAGATCAACGAAGACCAGCTCCGGGTCAAGGTGCTCGTCAACATCTTCGGGCGAGAGACGCCCGTCGAGCTCGACTTCAGTGAGGTGGCAAAGCTGTAATGGCACGCCGACGCGTAGCTGCAATCGTAAAGATCCAGATCCCCGCCGGCGCGGCCACACCGGCGCCGCCGGTCGGTACGGCCCTCGGCCCGCACGGGCTCAACATCATGGACTTCTGCCGCCAGTACAACGCGGCCACGGAGTCGCAGCGGGGCACGATCATCCCGGCCGAGATCACCATCTTCGAGGATCGGTCGTTCACGTTCGTCACCAAGACGCCGCCGACCCCGGTGCTCATCCGCGCCGCGGCCGGCCTCGACAAGGGCTCGCAGACGCCTGGGCGTACCAACGCCGGGTCAGTCACCGATGCCCAGGTCACGTCGATCGCCGAGACCAAGTTGCCCGACCTCAACGCCAACGACCTCGATGCGGCCAAGCGCCAGGTGGCCGGCACGGCGCGTTCGATGGGCATCACGGTGACCAAGTGACGACGAACCGGCGCGGCGGCAAGCGTTACAGCAACGCCCTCAAGACCTTCGACCGCGAGGTGCAGTACGGCCCGGCCGAGGCCATCGACCTGGTCAAGGGCTTCACCAGCGCGAAGTTCGACGAGACGATCGAGCTCGCGGTGCGCCTTGGTGTCGATCCTCGCAAGGCCGACCAGATCGTGCGCGGCACCGTCGCCCTGCCCGCCGGCACCGGCAAGAACGTTCGGGTCATCGCGTTTGCCACTGGTCAGGCCGCGGCCGACGCCCGGGAAGCCGGCGCCGACATCGTCGGCTCCGACGACCTCGTCGAGCGGGTGCAGGGCGGGTTCCTCGACTTCGACGTCGCCGTCACCTCGCCCGACCTCATGGCCCAGGTGGGCAAGCTCGGCAAGGTGCTCGGTCCGCGTGGCCTCATGCCCAACCCCAAGACCGGCACCGTCACCACCGATGTCGGGCGCGCCGTGCGTGAGTTCAAGGGCGGCCGGGTCGAGTACCGCACCGACCGCTACGGCAACATCCATGTGCCGATCGGCAAGGCCAGCTTCGACCGTCGCCAGCTGCTCGAGAACCTGCGGGCCGTGCTCGACGAGTTGCAGCGGGCCAAGCCCGCGTCGTCGAAGGGCCGCTACCTGAGGGGCGTGACCGTGTCGTCGACCATGGGCCCCGGTGTCAAAGTCGACTCCAACCGGATTCGGGCCATCGACGACGAGCTGGCCGAGGTCTCGTAGTCCGAGGTCTCGTAGTAGCGTCTGACCCAGAAACTGAACAGCTTCATCCAACCCATGCCCGAGACGTCCGGTGCGCACAGCGCGTAACGGGGCCCCAAGCCCCACCCGACGAGGCGTGAACCTCCTCCTCCGGAGAGGTCCTGCCCGTCACCGCGCTGACGCCTGACCGTCCGAGGA
>JALZBN010000254.1 GCA_030947365.1 Actinomycetota bacterium | reverse complement strand
CCACCGGAACGGTCGCGCCCTCGGGGTCGCTCGGAGCGCACGGTCTCGCCCCGGCGCGCCGCGGCGACGCCGTCGCCGATAACTCCCGGCTCGTCGCGCCCCGACCCCAGGAGCGTGAGCCGCTCGGGGTCCTGGCGTTTCGTCTTGGGCGGCGACACCGCTGTCACCGTGATTCCGTCGAGGCCCATCTCCGATTCGGCGCGAACGATGTCGCCGACGTGCGCCCCCGCGTAGAGGATAGAACCGTCGAGCGCGCCCTTCGGCTGACGGGCGCCGGCGGCGCGCCACGTCCAGGTGCCGTCGGCGCGCGAACTGGTGAGCTCTATCTCTATGCGCGGCATACCCGGGCCACGCTACAGCGCGCACGGGTAGTCTCAGCTCGTCATGACGGCGATCCGCGTTCGCGGGCTCAAGAAGGCCTATGGGGGAGTCGAGGCTGTCCGCGGTGTCGACTTCGACGTGGCCGAAGGCGAGGTATTCGGCTTCCTCGGACCGAACGGCGCGGGCAAGACGACGACGGTCGAGATCCTCGAGGGGTATCGCACTCGAAGCGCGGGCGAGGTCGACGTGCTCGGCCACGACCCGGCTCGTGGCGAGCGCGCGTTTCGAGACCGTATCGGCATCGTGTTGCAAGAGACGGGAGTCGAGCGGTTCCTCAAGGTGGCCGAGGTTCTCGAGCTCTACCGCGGCTACTACCCGCGACCGCGTTCGGTCGAGGAACTCCTCGTCCTAACCGGCCTCGAGTCCAAGCGTGACGCCCTCGTGAAGACGCTCTCCGGAGGCCAGAAGCGCCGGCTCGATCTCGCCCTCGGATTGGCGGGCGATCCCGACCTCGTCTTCCTCGACGAGCCCACCACCGGTTTCGATCCCTCGGCGCGCCGGGGTGCCTGGGAGGTCATTCGTAACCTCCGCTCGCTCGGCAAGACGATCTTCTTGACGACCCACTACATGGATGAGGCCCAAGAGCTCGCCGACCGGGTGGCCGTGATTTCTCGGGGCCAGTTGGTGGCCGAGGGGCCGCCGTCGACTCTGGCGGGCAGAGACGCTGCCACCCAGATCCGCTTCACGCTGCCGCCGGGAGCGGTCGTCTCGGAGCTTCCGCCCCTCGAGCCCGCAACCGTCAGCACGACCGGCGCCAGTACCACCGGCGCTCAGGTCGTGGTCTCCGCCGACGACCCGACTCGTCCACTGCAGGTTCTTACCTCGTGGGCACTAGAGCGGGGACTGAGCCTGCACGACCTGGAGGTGTCTCGTCCGAGCCTGGAAGACGTCTATCTGGAGCTGACCGCAGAGGCGGAGAACGCCAATGAATGAGCTGGCGATCGCGGCGCGTCAGATTCGGTTCGAGCAGAAGGCGTTCTGGCGGAATCCGGCGTCGGCGATCTTCACGTTCGCGTTCCCACTCCTGTTCCTCGTGATCTTCGCGACGATCAACTCGGGCCAGAAGATCGATGCTCGGGGTGGCGTCAGCTACGTGAGCTTCTTCGTCCCCGGCATCATCGCCTTCGGGCTCCTGTCCGCCTGCTACACGAACCTCGCGATCCGGATGACGATCTCGCGCGACTTCGGAATCTTGAAGCGGGTGCGCGGAACTCCGATCCCGTCGTGGGTCTATCTGGCTGGGCAGTTCGGTTCGTCGATTCTCATCACCGTCGTACTTGTAGGACTGACGACGCTTCTCGGGATTGTCGCCTACGGCGTGACTTTACGAGGGGAGACGATCCCGGCGATCGTCGTGACGCTGGCTCTCGGGGCGATCTGCTTTTGTGCCCTGGGTCTGGCCGTGAGCGGCCTGTGTCCCAACTCCGACGCCGCACCGGCGATCGTGAACTTCTCGATCTTCCCGCTGCTGTTCATCTCCGGGATCTTCTTCCCGCTCGACAGCGCTCCCGACTGGTTGAAGACGCTGGCCGAGATCTTTCCGATCCAGCACCTCGCCAACGGGCTTCAGTTCGCGTTCGACCCCCGCACGAAGGGTCTGGGCTTCGCCGGCGACGACTTGGTTGTTCTTGCCATATGGACGGTCGTCGGGATTGCGTTGGCCCTCAAGTACTTCCGGTGGGAGTCCAGCCGGGCCTGAGACATGCCCTACCGGCAAGGCCCCATGAGCCCCGTCGATCAGGGCTCGCTCCACGTCCAGTCGCGTACCTCGGGCATGTCTTCGAAATGTTCTCGCACGTAGGTGTGGTGGCGGGCGAGCATCGTGCGGCAGTGGTCGACCAACTCGGTCGTGCCTGCCGGTGAGCTACCGGCGCGGTGTACGGCGTCGAGGGCGATGTCGTAGCGGCTCATGCCGTTGAGCACGACCATGTCGAACGGCGTCGTCGTCGTGCCCTGCTCGTTGAACCCACGCACATGGAAGCGGGCGGGGTCGGGCCGACCGTGCAACAACTGATGCAGAGCTCGGGCATAGCCGTGGAAGGCGAAGACGACATGAACGTCGTCGGTGAACAGCTGACGAAAGGCGTCGGTGTCGAGACCATGGGGATGGGCGTCAGGCGGGGGGAGTGTCATCAGGTCGACGACGTTGACGAACCGGAAGCGCAGATCGGGTACGTGTCGTCGTAGGAGCCACGCTGCCGCGATCGCCTCCTGGGTGGGCACGTCGCCGGCCGACGCGAGCACGACCTCGGGGTCGGCCCCGCCATCGGCGCGGCTGCCGGCCCAGGTCCATGCCGACACCCCTCGAGCGCAGTGCTCCGTAGCGGCATCGATCCCGAGGTACTGAAGCTCGGGTTGCTTGTCGATGACGATGAGGTTGACGTAGTCGCGGCTGCGAAAACAGTGGTCGGCGACAGAGAGAAGGCAATTGGCGTCGGGTGGGAGG
>JALZBN010000253.1 GCA_030947365.1 Actinomycetota bacterium | reverse complement strand
CTGCACCGGTAAGGTCCAGCTATGCCGACGCAACCTGATCAGCCCGTCGGGCCTGTCCCCGAGGGCGCCGAGCCCGAAGAGTACGACCGCCTGCGGCGCCGGGTCCTTTGGACCATGCCCTACGGCCTGTACGTCGTCGGAAGCCACGCCGGCGACCGTCGCAACGGAATGACCCTCAACTGGGCCACCCAGGTGAGCTTCGATCCCAAGCTCATCGCGATCTCTGTCGAGAAGGATTCGCTCACCAACGAGTTGATCCGGGAGGGCGGCGTGTTCAGTCTCTCGATCATCGACAGGGAAGACCGGGCGATCGTCCGCAAGTTCACCAAGCCGGTCGAGGTCGACGCCACCGCCGGCACGATGAACGAGGTTCCCTTCCACGACGGCCGCAGCGGCGCGCCGATCCTCGACCAGGCGGCTGGCTTCGTGGACTGCGAGGTGCGCCAGGCGATCGATCTCGGAGATCACACGCTGTATCTGGGTGAGGTGGCCGACGCCGGGTTTCAGAAGCCGGAGGAAACGCCGGTTCTCCGCATGGAGGACACTCGCATGAACTACGGCGGCTGATGTCCTGAGGCTGGCGAGCTTCAACATCCTCCACGGCGAGGGCGCGTCGTGCGATGAAGTGGCGAACGCCTGCGCCTCACTCGGAGCCGATGTCTTGTGTCTTCAAGAGGTCGACAGGGGACAAGCGCGCTCGGGCCTGACCGATCAGACCGCGGCGGTGGCTATGGCGATGGGGGCGACGGACTGGCGGTTCGAGCCGGCCATCATCGGAGAGCCCGGCGCGACCTGGCGCGCCGCCAATGAGACGGACGACGGAGCCAGCCCCGCCTATGGGGTCGGGCTCGTGTCGCGCCGCCCCGTCACTCGTTGGCGGGTCGTCCGCCTGGCACCCGCGCCGATCCGATCGGTCGTCTACGTGCCAACCCATCGAAGGGTCATCCTTCTGCCCGACGAGCCGAGGATCGCAATCGCCGCCGAGATCGAGACGCCGGGCGGCCCGATCGTCGTCACGAGCGCCCACCTGTCGTTCGTGCCGGGGTGGAATGTCTGGCAGCTACGGCGGCTGACCCGACAGCTGGCCGAGCTTGGCCACCCGTGCGTTCTGCTCGGCGACCTGAACCTTCCCGGGCCCGTGGTCCGCCTCGGCGCGAAAGGTTGGCGCCGTCTCGCGCTGGCCAAGACGTTTCCCGCCCAGAGCCCGAAACTCCAGATCGATCACGTCCTCGGTTTCGGCGATGTCCCCGCCTTCAAACGGGCGTACGCGGAGTGGTTGCCCATCTCCGACCACCGAGCCTTGGTCGTCGACATCGGCGAGTAGGGTCGCTGGCGTGGCCGTGCACGCGCTCGACGACGTGACCTTCGGTTTCGCGACTGGCTGCTTCGTTTGCGATCCGAAGAATGAGAAGGGCCTGCAGATCTCGTTCTTCCACGACGATGAGGCTGACCTGATCTCCGCCGACTTCACTCTCGACGAGCACTGCTCCGGCGCGCCGCGCTTTGTGCATGGAGGTCTGATCGTCACGCTTCTCGACGAGGCGATGGCGTGGGCCACGATTGCTATCGCCAAGCAGTTCGCGGTTGCCAAGGAGACGAACGCCGTGTTCCGCCGGCCGGTGCAGGTTGGCGCCCCCCACCGGGTGGAGGCGCAGATCACGGCGCGGGCGGGGAAAGATATCGATGCAACCGCCCGGGTCGTCGACGCCAAGGGCCGGCGGTGCGCGCACGCGACGAGCAGGTTCATCGTGTTGTCCGAGCGCATGGCGCGCGCCGCCATAGGTGCTGACATCGGCGACAACAGCCACTACCTCAGGGGGAGCCCGTGAGCGTTCCTGAGGTCGACATCGACGAGCTGGCTCGTGGCCGCGACGAGGGCGTGCCGCTCATCGACGTGCGCCAGCCCGAGGAATACGACGCCGGCCACGTGCCCGGCGCGCGCCTGATACCCCTTTCCGAGGTCGGGTTGCGGGTTGCTGAGGTCCCCACCGGCGGGCCGGTCTACGTCATCTGCCATCTCGGTTCCCGCAGCGAGAAGGCGGTGCAGTTCCTGCGCCAGCGCGGCGTCGATGCCTACTCCGTTGTCGGCGGCACGAAGGCGTGGGTCGATAGCGGTCACCCCGCTGTTACTGGGCCGTGTCCCACCTGAAGGATCAGGTCGGGCGAACGGCGCAGGTAGCGCTCGGGTCAGTCGCCGGCTGTGGGGCGCAGGTCGATCCGCAAGGTCAGGATGCCGTCGTCGACCGACGCCGTCGCGTCACTGAGCATGGCGAAGTCCTGGAAGTCGAGCTGCATTCGCTGGACGAACCGGCGACGGTCGGCTCCTTCGAGGGGCGGCATCCCCCGGTTCTTCACCGCCGTAGCCCGTTCCCGGAAGCGCTCGATCATGGCGTCGACGTCAAACTCATCTCCCATGATTGAGAACGGTAGTCAGGTAGACTCGGCGCGTCAGTCGGACCCAGGAGTACCCACGTGAAGAAGGGACGCCACCGGCGCTTCGAAGAGGCGCGTGCGCTCAAGCGCAACAACGAGGTCGCGGCCGAGCCGTGTGCCGAGTGCGGCGCTGAACCCGACGACGAGCACGCCTCGTGGTGCCTGGCGGCCGAAGACGATGTTCCGGCCGAAGCCGATGTTCCGGCCGACGAAGAGACGTCTTAGGAGCGACGTCTTAGGAGCGTTGGCGTACGACCGGATGCGGTAAGAGCTCACGCCGTGCGAGCTTTGCGTCGAGATATGCAACCAGCCGCGTGTACACATCGTTGCCGACGAGCCCGATGAGCTCTGCTTCCATCGACCGGTAGACCGGCGTCGGCCCCACGAAGGCCTCGGGCGCCTCGGTGCACCACCAGTGGA
>JALZBN010000252.1 GCA_030947365.1 Actinomycetota bacterium | reverse complement strand
GGCCCAGGCCGAGCTCGACTTGGCCAAGAAGGCGTTCGACGAGTTCCGCGACCTCTACCCGCGCAAGATCATCGAAGACGAGATCGTGTGGCGCCAGGTCGCCGACCGCTACGGCGAGTACTTCCGCGGCGGCATGGGCGCCGACGCCATCGCCCAGCTCATCGGCGAGATCGACTTCGACTCCGAGGAGATCAAGCTTCGCGAAGCGATCGACGCCAACGACGGCCGCCGTCCGCTGTCGGCCCAGCGCAAGCAGAAGGCGATCAAGCGTCTGAAGATCGTCACCGCCTTCAACCGGCGCGACGACAACGGCCGGCGCGTCAACGAGCCCTCGGCCATGATCCTCGACGCCGTCCCGGTGATCCCGCCCGACCTGCGCCCCATGGTGCAGCTCGACGGTGGTCGCTTCGCCACGTCCGACCTCAACGACTTGTACCGGCGCGTTATCAACCGGAACAACCGGCTGAAGAGGCTGCTCGACCTCGGCGCGCCGGAGATCATCGTCAACAACGAGAAGCGCATGTTGCAGGAGGCCGTCGACGCTCTCTTCGACAACGGCCGGCGCGGCCGACCTGTCACCGGCCCTGGCAACCGTCCGCTCAAGTCGCTGTCCGACATGCTCAAGGGCAAGCAGGGTCGTTTCCGCCAGAACCTGCTCGGCAAGCGGGTCGACTACTCCGGCCGTTCGGTCATCGTCTGTGGTCCCACGCTGAAGCTGCACCAGTGCGGGCTGCCCAAGCTGATGGCGCTGGAGTTGTTCAAGCCCTTCGTGATGAAGCGCCTCGTCGACACTGAGCTGGCCCAGAACATCAAGTCGGCCAAGCGCATGGTCGAGCGTCGCCGTCCCCAGGTGTGGGACGTGCTGGAGGAGGTCATCAAGGAGCACCCGGTGTTCCTCAACCGGGCGCCAACGCTTCACCGCCTCGGCATCCAGGCCTTCGAGCCGCTGCTCGTCGAGGGCAAGGCCATCCAGATCCACCCCCTCGTCTGCACCGCTTTCAACGCCGACTTCGACGGCGACCAGATGGCTGTGCACCTGCCGCTGTCGGCGGAGGCGCAGGCCGAGGCCCGCGTGCTCATGCTGTCGGCGAACAACGTGCTGTCACCGGCCAACGGCCGTCCGCTCACGGTGCCCAGCCAGGACATGGTCATCGGCGTCTACTACCTCACCGAGCTGCTTGCGGGCAGCAAGGGTGAAGGGCGCCGTTACCGCCACCTGTGGGAGATCGAGCAGGCCTGCGATTCCAAAGACCTCTCGTACCACGCCGAGATCCAGTTCAGCCCACCGGTTAACGGGAATGGCAACGGGAATGGCAACGGGCACGGGAACGGCAGTGACGATGGCGGTGTCGGCTATCGCCTGACGACGCCCGGACGCCTCCTGTTCGAGGCCGCCCTCCCGGCCGACTTCTCCGAGCGGTTCGGCTACATCGACCGCGCCATCAAAAAGCGCGACGTCACCGACATCGTCGAGAAGCTGGTCGAGAACTACTCGAAGGCCACTGTCGCCGAGAGCCTCGACGCCATCAAAGACCTCGGGTTCGAGTTCGCCAGCCGGTCGGGCCTCACCATCTCGATGGACGACGTGAAGACGCCGCCCGAGAAGCCCGTCATCCTCGATCGCTACGAGAAGGAAGCCGACAAGATCGAGTCGCAGTTCAAGCGGGGCATCATCACCGACGACGAGCGCCGCCAGAAGGAAGTGGAGCTCTGGATCAACGCCACCGAGGAAGTGCGCAAGGCAATGGAGCGCACCCTCAGCGAGCTCACCTTCAACCCCATCGACATGATGGTCACCTCGGGAGCCCGAGGAAACATCATGCAGGTGTCGCAGATCGCCGGCATGAGGGGCCTGGTGGCCAACCCCCGCGGTGAGATCATCCCCCGCCCGATCAAGAGCAACTTCCGCGAGGGCATGTCCGTGCTCGAGTACTTCATCTCGACCCACGGCGCCAGGAAGGGCCTCGCCGACACCGCCTTGCGCACCGCCGACTCGGGCTACCTCACCCGGCGCCTCGTCGACGTCGCCCAGGAGCTCATCGTTCGCGAGCCCGACTGCGGCACGACGCGCGGCATCTGGATCGACGACATCCTTCCCGACAAGCCAGGCCGCCGGTACAACCTGGAGACACGCATCGACAGCCGCATCCTGGTCGACCCTGTCACCCTGTCCGACGGCACCGAGATCTCTGCTGGTACCGAGATCAACGACGAGAACATCGCCTCCCTTCGCGACGATCCCTCGATCGAGCGGGTTCGGGTTCGTTCCGTTCTCACCTGTGAGGCGGAGCACGGGGTCTGCGGCGCGTGTTACGGCCGCTCGCTTGCCACTGGCCGCGACATCGAGCTCGGCGAGGCGGTTGGCGTCATTGCCGCCCAGTCGATCGGCGAGCCCGGCACGCAGCTCACCATGCGTACGTTCCACACCGGCGGTATCGCCGGCGAGGACATCACCCACGGTCTGCCCCGTGTGGTCGAGCTGTTCGAGGCCCGCACGCCCAAGGGCAAGGCGGTTCTGGCTCGCACGTCTGGCGTCGTGCGTCTGGCCGAGGACGAGGTCAAGGGCCGCACGGTCACGATCGTGGGCGACGACGGCACCGAGGAGTCGTACCCGGTCTCGACCCGTGACGTGGCCCGCCTGCTCGTGCAGGAGGGCGACGAAGTTGCCGCTGGCGACGCACTCGTCGAGGGACCGAAGGACCCCAAGGAGCTACTCGAGATCAAGGGCATTCGCGAGACCCAGCAGTACCTGTCGGATCAGGTTCAGGCCGTGTACCGGCCCCAGGGTGTGTCGATCCACGACAAGCACATCGAGCTCATCGTCCGCCAGATGCTGCGGCGCGTGCTCGTCGCCGAG
>JALZBN010000251.1 GCA_030947365.1 Actinomycetota bacterium | reverse complement strand
CCTTTTCGCCGGAGCCTTTTTCACTGCCGCCTTCTTCTTGGCCGGCGCCTTTTTCACTGCGGCTCTCTTCGGTGCCACGGTCTGGGACCGACTGTCCCCTCTCGATTGGAGCGGGGCGAGAGACTGCAGATGGGCGAAGGCGGGCTCGTCCTCGTCGCCTTCCGTCTCCCGTCTTGCCTTGAGCCGTCCGAGGACGCCGCCTTCGACGGCTTCTTCTTCCTTCTGCTTCCGGCGAGCTTCGAGGCGAGCCAGCACGCCCTCGCCAGTGGGCGCGGGCGCACTCCGCCCTCGCGGCTGTCGTCTCTCCTGGCGGGCCATGAACTGGGCTATCGCCTGGTCGCGCATCTGTTCCGCGGACACGACGTCGACTTGCACCACGAGGTCTTCGGGCCGGGTGCCGAAGCGCGCCGCGTGGTCACGGAGTGCCATCTCGGTGATGTTGATCTCTTCGTCTTCGGCCTCCTCTTCGTCGATGAAGCCGTAGCCGAGTTGGGGCTCGTAGTCATCGCCGAACTCCGGCGCGTCATAGGAACCGACGCCAGTGTTGAGCGAATCACCTACTTCGCCCTGAGGCACCTCCCCGAAGGGGTTGGTGTTGCCCTGCTTGTTGCCGCCAATCAGCGACGATCCAACCGGCCCTTGCGGAAGCAGCGACGGCTCCTTCGACGGACGGCGCGGGCCTTGCTTCACCGACCGACCCTTCAACGAATGGGCAATGTTGTCGAGGGGCGTGGGAAGGCCGCCCGGCGCGCCACCCATGCCCGGCGCGCCGCCCATGGATCCCCCGGTCGGGCCCATCGAGGCTCGCGTCAGGCGCTCAACTTCGCGCTGCGCCTGAGCCTCGATGTCTTCCTTGGAGGGGCCCTTGGGCTTCCCAAACCGCTTTGGCATCTAACGATCCTTCGCCGAGTCTGCGCGTATGCAAGCGTACCGCGGTGGGTCGCGAAACCGTTCGCCGGTGACGTTAACCTGGCCGGCGGGCCGGTAGCTCAATCGGAAGAGCAGGAGACTTTTAATCTCTGTTTGCATCGGGATCGAAACCCGGGCGGCCCACTACGGGTCGGCATTCCGGCCCCCTCCTGCGCGCCGGTAGGCTGGCGCGCCATGAGCGACGACCCCAGAGAACGGCTCACCGACGAGCGGGCGAGGCTCGAAGGGGTCCGCGAGAGCTTCGACGCCGAGAATCTCACGGAGGAGACCGAGCGGGAGAGCGTCAGCGAGCTGGCGAGCAACGACCAGCATCAGGCCGACATGGGCACAGAGACATTCGAGCGGGAGAAGGATCTCTCGATACTCGAGCAGATCGAGGCCGAGCTGGCCGACGTCGAGTACGCCCTGCGCCGGCTAGACGAGGGCACGTACGGCACGTGCGAGGCCTGCGGCAAGCCCATCGACAAGGACCGCCTCGAGGCCGTACCGGCGGCGCGCCTGTGTCGTGACGACCAGGAGAAGGCCGAGCGGGAAGCTAAGTCGGTCGGTCCGACGTCGTAGATGAGCGCTTCCTGAAGGGCGTGCGCAAGGCGATCCCGATCGCGGCGGCCGGGACCGTGGCGGCCGCCGCTGCGAGTGCTGGCATCGTCCTTGTCGACGAGAACCGGCGGATCCGCCTCGAGCGCCAGGCGCGTGTGTGGTGGCTCACCACCAGGCGCGCCGCCCACTGGGCCATCGTCAAGGCGCGGGGCCGACGGGCGACGGAGGAACAGCGCAAGAAGCTCGAAGAGCAGTTCGCGATCCGCACCGCCCAGGATGTGGCCGAGCTCCTCGGTGGGATGAAGGGCGCCATCATGAAGGCGGGCCAGATGGTCTCGTTCATCGCCGAGGGCCTTCCACCCGAAGCCCAAGCTGCGCTGGCAACCCTCCAAGCCGACGTGCCACCGATGGCGCCCAGCCTGGCCGAAGGGGTCATACGAGACGAGCTCGGCGACGACCCCGAACGCCTCTTCCTCGATTGGGACCCGCTACCAAGGGCAGCGGCCTCTATCGGCCAGGTGCACCGCGCCGTCATGCACGACGGTCGCATCGTCGCCGTCAAGGTGCAGTACCCGGGGGTCGATCGGGCCATCAAGTCCGACCTCGACAACGCCGAGCTGCTCTACGGCCTGTTCGCGTCCTTCGCCCTCAAGAACATGGATGTCAAGGCCATGGTCGACGAGTTGCGGGCCCGTATGTCCGACGAGCTCGACTACCGGCTCGAAGCCGGCTGCCAGGCCGAGTTCGCGGAGCGGTACCGCGACCACCCCTTCATCCACGTGCCCGACATCGTTCCCGAGCGCTCCAGCCGCCGTGTGATCACGAGCGAGTGGGTCGACGGGGTGTCGTGGAAGGAGTTCATCGCCACCGCCACCGACGAGGACAAGCTCCAAGCGGCCGAAATCCTTTTTCGTTTTGCCGAGGGCTCGATCTGGCGCCACGGCGTCTTCAACGGCGACCCCCACCCGGGCAACTACCGCTTTCATCCCGGCAAGGGGCGGGTCACCTTTCTCGACTTCGGACTGGTCAAGCGATGGAGCCCCGGCGAGCTCGAAAGTCTCACGCCGATCCTCGATGCCATCCTGGGCCAGGATCCCCAGGGTGTCGTCGACGCGCTCGTCCACGCCGGCTTTCTCGCGCCGGACCATGGTGTCGACCCCGGCCGCATCTACGAGTACTGCAGCGGCCCCTACCTTCCGTTCCAGGTCGACAAGTTCACCTACGATCCCGAATTCGTCGGACGCACGCTGCAGAAGATGCTCGACCTCCAAGGCGAGTTCGGCGATGTCATCCGCCTGCTGAACATGCCCCCGTCCTATGTCATCCTCGACCGGGTGGTCTGGGGGATGAGCGCGATCTTCGGACGCATGAACGCCACTGGCCACTGGCGTTCACTCCT
>JALZBN010000250.1 GCA_030947365.1 Actinomycetota bacterium | reverse complement strand
CCGACGGGGCCCCTGGCGCTCGCCGCCGCCGCCCTGGTGGCGCTGGGCTCGGCCCTGGTGGTGGGCTCACGCCGCCGCCTGTCGCCCACCCGGTAGTCACTGCGGCTCCGGCCGCACTCCAACGCAGCTCCAGGCCCTGTCGCCACCCGGCGCCGGGGCCTGGTCGCGGACGGGGCCTGATCGTGGACGGGACCGCGAGGCTTTTCCGGCGGTCGCCAGGAGGCTACGGTCTGGCATCCGACCAACTCCACGGGGGTGGTGCGCTGTGACGCTGGAAGAGGTGGTCAACGAGCACTTCTTGGCCCGATACCGGGGCCTTCTTGACGCCGAGGACGTCGCATTCGACGAGCTCGAGCACGCCTACGAGGACGGCGATCGCGTCCATTTCCTCGCCGATCTCGAAGCCTGGCAGGACACGGTGTCCCGCCGGCTCGCGTTTCTGCAGCGCGCCGGAGTTGAATCCGAGCCTGCTGCTGCGGTGACGTAGGCGCCGCAGCTGCTCTGCCAGTGTGAGAATGGCGGCGTGCGTCGCTCTCCGATCGTTCTTGGCACCGCAGTCCTTGTTGTACTGACGCTCACCACGGCCGGAGCCGCGGTCGCGCTCGGGCCACGCAGGGACCGCGCCGCTGGGGCTGCCGTCGCCGGTCTTGTTCCGCGAGCCGACCAACTTGACGGCGACGGGTCGGATTCGTTTTCGACCCAGTCCGCCTCACTGAACGACGCGCCGCTGGCTCTCGGCGGTTGCCCGCCACCAGCACGGCCGCCAGCGACCGGGCCGTCGCCGGAGGCCTGGCATCCGCCGGTGCTGGTGGCCGAGG
This sequence comes from Actinomycetota bacterium, assembly GCA_030947365.1. Classification (GTDB taxonomy): domain Bacteria; phylum Actinomycetota; class Acidimicrobiia; order Acidimicrobiales; family AC-14; genus JALZBN01. The sequence goes on along the minus strand of JALZBN010000250.1, from coordinate 2,056 downwards.
CCGACCTTCCCGCGCCGAGCCCCGCGCCGGCCTGGTCGGGCGATCTGAGCGCGCTCCAGGGCAAAGGGATGTGGATTTGGAAGTACGGCCAGACTGAAGGTGCCAATCCGGACGCAATCGTCGACCGAGCCGTACAGGCCGGGTTGCATCAGCTGTGGGTGAGAGTCGGCGATTCCCGCGATCGCTTCTACGGTGCCGACATGCTTGCCGCACTCGTCCCACGGGCCCACGCCAGAGGGCTCGCCGTCCTGGGATGGGGCTTTCCGTTCCTGTGGGATCCCGTCGACGATGCCCGCTGGTCTGCCGACGTACTGGCCTGGCGGGGCTCTGACGGCACCGGTATCGACGGCTTCAGCCCCGACATCGAGATGCAGAGTGAGGGAGTCGCCCTGACCGAGCGCCGGGCGCAGGTGTACCTCGACCTCACTCGCCAGGCCGCCGGACGCAGCCTTGTGGTGGCTACGGTCTACCGGCCGTCTGACATTGTCTGGGGGCGTTATCCGTATACGGCGATCGCACCGTATGTCGACGCCTTCGCGCCGATGGTCTATTGGGGGTGCACGCAGCCTGGCGACGCCGCCAGCCAGGCGGTTGAGCGTTTGGCGTCGATACGCCCGGTCCACCTCATCGGCCAGGCCTATGACATGTCCGAGGACGGTGCCGGACGCGCCGGAGCTCCGAGCGCCGCCGAGACGCGCCGCTTCCTCGATGTCGCCCGCCACGAGGGCGCGCTGGGCGCTTCGTTCTGGGTGTGGCAGTCCATCGACGATGATCAGTGGGCGGCCATGGCCGGATTCCGCTGGCCCAAGCCCAACCCAAAGCCGAACCCAGACCCGAGCCCAAAGCCAAAGTGAGAGGTGCACATGACTGACGGACGACCCGTGAACCTATCCTCGGGACTTCCAGAGACGGTCCTCGATCCCGAACCGAGCGAGGCGTCGGTGGCGCTCGCCGAGGCGTTGGCCGAACCCGTCGAACGGCGCCGCGACGCGGTTTCGTCCGTCGTCGCCCGCTGGCCGCGCAACCTGGAGGCCTGGGCGACACTCGGAGACCTCGCTCGCGACGACGTCGAGGCCTACGCGTGCTTCCGGGTCGGGTACCACCGTGGACTCGATCGGCTGCGCCAGTCCGGCTGGCGAGGCTCGGGCTACGTGCGCTGGAGCCACGAGACGAACAGAGGCTTTCTGCGCTCGCTCAAGGGACTGGAACGCGCAGCAGGCGAAATCGGCGAAGCCGACGAGGAGCAACGATGCGCCGAGTTCGTACGCCAACTCGACCCCGGCTGGGACGGGCGGGACACACACTGAGCGACGCGCTCTTTGCAGACCGCGACCGACGGCCGACCGCGCGCCGGGTTCTCGTCAGCGGCGCGGTCCAAGGCGTGTTCTTTCGGGACAGCTGCCGGCGTATCGCTCTGGGCTCGGGCGTCGCCGGTTGGGTGCGCAACTGGTCTGACGGCAGCGTGGAGGCGTGGTTCGAAGGATCCGTCGAGCCGGTTCACCGCCTGGTGGCCTGGTGCAGAGAAGGCCCGGCTGGCGCCTCGGTCACCAGCATCGAGGTCTCGGAGGTCGACCCCTCGGGCGAGGTCGGCTTTCGCGTACGATGACCGGGCCGCCGGCGACCGCCGGCGTGATATGGCGAATTTCGTAACGGAGGAAGCATGCGTGTGAAGATCGTCAGTGTCGGCGTGATCGGCATCGTTCTGGCACTGACTGCGGGGTGCAGTAGCGGTGGGGGCAGTAAGACTCTCGACCTCGGAGCGGGCGGCTCCACGGTGATCGTGGCCAAGGGCGGCAACACACCGCACTTCGATCCCGACGTCATCAAGGTTCCGGTCGGACGCGAAGTCACCTTCACGTTCAAGAACGAAGACAACGTCCCGCACAACTTCACGGTCAGCTACATCGGCGTCGAGGCCAACGCCGGGCCGGGCCAGAGCGTGCCGGTGAAACTCACCGCTCCCGACAAGGGCACGTTGGACTTCTACGATCGCAACGACCAGGGCCAAGGCATGGCCGGCAAGATCGAGGTGAGCTGACCCTCGGCTGGTGGGTCA
>JALZBN010000050.1 GCA_030947365.1 Actinomycetota bacterium | reverse complement strand
CATCTTCCGAGTTGGAGTCGACAGCCCCGAGGCACCCCCCGAACTGCTCCGGCGCGCCGATCTGGTGGTCGAGGGGCCCGAGGCGGTGGTGTCGCTCCTGCGACGCCTGCTCCCGTAACTACGCGTCTTCGGCTGCGACCCGGATCTGGTCGTCGAGCCAGTCGCGGGGCGTGCGCGCCGATGCTGCCTCGCGCAGCTCGGCCGCGTGCTGGGCTCGGTCGGCCGGGCCCATCGTCAGCGCGGTAGCGAGAGTGTCGGAGGTGCCGGTGACATCGAAGGGGTTGACCTCGAGGGCGACCTTTCCCAGCTCCTCCCACACCCCTGACTCACTACTGAGCACCAGCACACCGTCGTTCTCGTTGAGCAGCGCGCCTTCCTTGGCGACCAGGTTGAGTCCATCGCGGATTGGGTTCACGAGCAGGACGTCGTAACGGCGCAGCGCGGCGACGGATCGGGGGAAGTTGTCGGACGTGTGGAGTAGGATTGGCGTCCACCCCGGCGTGGCCCAGGTGTCGTTGACGCTGCGGGCCAGGGTCTCGGCCTCTTGGCGGTACGACAGGTACTCGGGCAGGCCCTCCCGCGACGGATAGATCAGGGCGACGAAGGTGACCTTCCCCCGCCATTCCGGATGGGTGCGGAGCAAGTCGTCGAACGCCAGGAAGCCGCGCAGGATGTTTTTCGACGGCTCGATGCGGTCAACCCGCAGGATCATCATCTTTCCGTCGAGCGCGGCGTCGAGCTCGGCCAGCTGCTGCTCGCACTCCTCCGACGCGGCGACGCCGCCGATGTCGTCGCTGTCGGGTGCGATCGGCGACACGAATGTGGATGGCCGCCAGCCGAGAACGCTGTCGCAGCAGTCCGAGAAGTTGTCGGCCCATCGCTTGGCGTGAAACCCGCACGATGCGTGGCTGCTCATGCCGATCAGCAACTCGTCGGCGACCTCGCTCGGTAGGACGCGCAGACTGTCGGGGTCGCAAAACGGGATGTGGGTGAAATGCACGGCCCTCAGGTCGCGCCGCTCTTGGGCCAGCCAGGTGCCGACCAGGGCGAGGTGGTAGTCCTGCACGAGCACGATGGCGCCCTCGGGCGCGGTGTCGATGAGCGCTCGGGCAAAGGCGAGGTTCACCTCCCGGTACGCGCCCCATGCTTCCCTCCAGCGGCGGTCAAACTGGGGCCGGCGGGGCAGGTCGAACATGGCGTGGTGAAGGAACCACAGCGTGGCGTTGGACACGACGTCGTAGGCCATCCCGTAGGCCTTCTCGTCGATCGACAGCATGCGCAGGCGGAAGCCCTCGGCCTCCACGAGCCCGGCGCGGCTGGCCTCGCGGTCGGCTTCGCTAATGGCGGCGACCATCCACGTCGCACTCGTGCCCCGCACGAGCGGCGCGAGGCTCGATACCAAGCCTCCGGCGCCCCGGCGCGGAACCGGGTTGCCGGCGTCGTCGAAGGAGAACGAGACCGGGCCCCGGTTCGACACCACGACGAGCTCCGCCTTGTCAGCCATGCTTGTCAGCCATGCTTGTCAGCCATGCTTGTCAGCCATGCTTGTCAGCCATTGGCGCAACGATAACTGTCGCCTGAGTGGCCCTCACCGGGCCTGGCGGTACGCGGCGACGTCGATCATTGCCGGACGTTCGGACAACTGGACATCCAGCACGTCGCCGGGGAGGGCGAGCGCCACGGATCCACCGGCAGGCAGATCGACGCCGGCGCGCCGAAGCGCGCCGTGCAGAACGGCGAGGGCCTGAGGCGCGAGCTGGTCGAGCGGCCGGTTGCGATGAACTCGGGAGCCGAGATCGGCCTGGGCGAGCGAGTCGAGCCCGAACTTCGAGGCAACGTCGATCAACAGGCCCAGGTCGACGCCGTACCCCCCAACGAAGGGGACCTGCTCGAGTACCGACCGGCGCGCCGCGAACTCGCCCGCAAGTGGTTGCACGATCGATCGCAGATGAGGGAACAGGAGGGAGATGAGCGGTCGGGCGACGAGCTCGGTCACCCGGCCGCCACCACCGTCGGCGCCGTCAACCGGGCGCCGGTAGTAGCCCTTGACGAACCCGACGGCAGGATCGAGCAGGAGTGGACCCAGCAGGCCCACGACGAAGCGGTCGGAGAATCCGCGGACGTCGGCGTCACAGAACACGAGCAGGTCGCCCTTGGCCGCGTGCAACGATTTCCACAGGGCCTCGCCCTTGCCGTGTGCTGATCCGAAGTGTGGGAGGACGTCGGCGGCAACGACGACTCGCGCGCCGGCGTCGGCGGCGACAACCGCGGTGCGGTCGCTCGACCCGTCGTCGACCACGAGAACCTCGTCGACGAGCTGCCATCGATCGACAAGCCCCTCACGGATCGAGGTGACGATCGCACCGATCGTCTCAGCCTCGTCACGCGCCGGCAGGCACACCGACACGTGATGGTCGCCCCCGATCTTGGCCTCGGCCAAGCGTCCAAGATCCATATCTCGGTGACCCCAGCTCGGTATCTCGGTCTCGCCGTCGCCCCGCACTTTGACGGACGCTACCGGTACCGCCATCATGGATGGCAATCATCCAGAGCGGTCGAGGGACGGGCCCGACGACGCCGCGGCAACCAGTCACCCCCAAAAGGGGATGACCAGGTGCCAATGCCCGGCCGATGAGGAGGTAGAAGGGTGTTTGTCAACGGACTTCGATGTAAGGAATGTCACCGGCCGTATCCGGCCGAGGCTTTGCACGTCTGCGAGTACTGCTTCGGGCCGTTGGAGGTCTGCTACGACTACGAAGCGATCGCCGCGGTCACCACCCGGGACACAATCGCCGCCGGCCCCACGACGATCTGGCGATACGCCAATCTGCTGCCCGCACCCAATGACGGCGCGGTCGACCTGGGCGCCGGGTTCACCCCCCTCGTGCGCGCCGATCGGCTGGCCGCCGAGTTGGGGCTCGGCGAGCTCTGGCTCAAGAACGACACCGTCAACCCCACGGGGTCGTTCAAGGACCGCGTCGTGTCAGTGGCTTTGGCACGGGCCCGAGAGCTCGGGTTCAAGGTGGCAGCGTGCGCGTCCACCGGCAATCTCGCCAACTCGGTCGCGGCCCACGCGGCGCGCGCCGGCATGCGCCATCTCGTTTTCATCCCTGCCGATCTCGAGCAGGCCAAGATCATCACCACGGCGGTCTACGGCCCGCACCTGATCGCTGTCGAGGGAAGCTACGACGACGTGAACCGCCTCTGCGCCGAGCTTGCCTCCGAGCACACCGACTGGGCGTTCGTGAACGTCAACCTCCGCCCTTACTACGCAGAGGGATCCAAAACTCTCGCCTTCGAGACCGTCGAACAGCTCGGTTGGGAGTTCCCCGACCACGTCGTCGTGCCGGTCGCGTCCGGCTCGCAGCTCACCAAGATTGCTCGGGGCTTCGAGGAGCTGGCCACGGTCGGCCTGGTCGACAGCCCGGTCAATGTGCGGATCTCCGGCGCGCAAGCGGAAGGCTGCTCACCGGTGGCGACCGCGTTCACTGGCAACCACGACTACGTGCGCCCCGTCAAACCATCGACAATCGCCAAGTCGCTGGCGATCGGAAACCCGGCCGACGGCTACTACGCCCTACAGACGGTGCGGTCAACGGGCGGCGCGCTCGCGGCGGTCACCGATGACGAAATAGTGGAGGGGATGACCTTGCTCGCCCGAACCGAAGGGATCTTCGCCGAGACGGCTGGCGGCGTGACGATCGCCACCCTGGCCAAGCTCGCGGCGGCGGGTGTCGTGCGGCGCGACGAGCGAGTCGTTGCCTATGTCACCGGCCACGGGCTCAAGACGATCGAAGCGGTCGCGCCGGTCGTCGGGCCCACGGCCACGATCGCGCCCACTATGGACGCGTTCGCAGCCGCGATCGACGCCGACGAAGCCGGCGGTCGGTCATGAGCGCGACCGTTCGGATCCCGACTCAGCTGCGCACGCTTGCCGGCGGCGCGGCCGAGGTGGCGGTCGACGGGTCGACGGTCGGAGAAGTGCTGGCTGCCCTCGACGCCGCCCACCCCGGCTTCCGGGGCCGGCTCTTCGACGACGGTGGCCAACTGCGTCGTTTCGTCAACGTCTTCGTCGCGGACGAGGACGTGCGGTTCCTGTCCGGCCTCGAAACGAGCGTGGCCGACGGCACGACGGTCTCGATCGTCCCAGCCGTCGCCGGCGGCTGACCCTCCAAGGCATTTCGAGCCCGCCCCAACGTGCGACTTGGTATCCTGGCCCTGGTTCGGAGCCGACCGTCAACGACTTCCCTCTGTGTACAACTGACAGAAGAGGAGCCACCATGGCTACCGAGGAGAACGAGCTTGATGAACTGCACTCTCAGATGCAGAGACTGGTCGGCGCCGGACCAGCAGCGACGCTGATGCGTCACCTCTCGCCAGCGCCGTGGCCGGATGTCGCCACCAAGGCCGACCTGGGCGACCTGGCGACCAAGGCCGACCTTGAGGCCACGAAGGCCGACGTCGGCGAGATCCGAACCGACATCGGCGAGATCCGAACCGACATCGGCGAGATCCGAACCGACATCGTGAGACTCGACACCGCCATGCAGGTGGGCTTCGCCAACCTCGAGTCGTCGCTGATCCAGAGGATGAACACTCAGACGATCACGATGATCTTCGCCTTGGTCGCAGTCGTCGCGTCCATCTCGTCCGTCGCCCTCTTTCGCTAACGACGGCGGCCCGGGTTGAGGTTGGCGCGCCGGGCGGGTATCGTTAGCACTCGACCTATGAGAGTGCTAACGCCTCGCGATGGAGGAATGCCAAGATGCCCAAGCTGATCGCCTTTGACGAGAGTGCCCGCCGGGCCCTCGAGAGTGGAATGAACCAGCTCGCCGACGCCGTGCGAGTGACCCTCGGCCCCAAGGGCCGCAACGTGGTCCTCGACAAGAAGTGGGGCGCCCCCACCATCACCAACGACGGTGTGTCGATCGCCAAGGAGATCGACCTCGAAGACCCCTACGAGCGCATCGGCGCCGAGCTGGTCAAAGAAGTCGCCAAGAAGACCGACGACGTCGCCGGTGACGGCACCACCACCGCCACCGTCCTGGCGTGGGCCATGGTCCGCGAGGGCCTGCGCAACGTGGCCGCCGGCGCCAACCCGATGTCGCTCAAGCGCGGCATCGAGGCAGCCGTCGAGACGGCGATCGACGCCATCCGCGACATCGCCGTCGACGTCGAGTCCAAGGAGCAGGTTGCCCAGGTCGCCTCCATCTCGGCCGCCGACCGTGAGATCGGCGAGATGATCTCCGAGGCCATCGACAAGGTCGGCAAAGACGGCGTCATCACCGTCGAGGAGTCGCAGACCTTCGGCATGGAGATGGACCTCGTCGAGGGCATGCGCTTCGACAAGGGCTACATCTCGCCCTACTTCGTCACCGACCCCGAGCGCATGGAGGCCGTCCTCGAAGACCCCTACATCCTGCTCGCCGGTTCGAAGATCTCCGCCGTACGCGACCTGCTTCCGGTTCTCGAGAAGGTCATGCAGGGCGGCAAGCAGCTCGTGATCGTCTCTGAAGATGTCGAGGGCGAGGCTCTCGCCACGCTCGTCGTCAACAAGATCCGGGGCACGTTCAAGTCGGTTGCCGTCAAGGCTCCCGGGTTCGGCGAGCGCCGCAAGGCCATGCTGCAAGACATCGCCATCCTCACCGGCGGCCAGGTCATCACCGAGGAGGTCGGCCTCAAGCTCGAGAACGTCACCCTCGACATGCTGGGCCGGGCTCGCAAGATCACCGTCACCAAGGACGAGACCACCGTCGTCGAGGGCGCTGGCTCGCAGGCCGACATCAACGGTCGCATCAGCCAGATCCGGGCCGAGATGGAGAACACCGACTCCGACTACGACCGCGAGAAGCTCCAGGAGCGCTTGGCCAAGCTCTCCGGCGGTGTGGCCGTCATCAAGGTCGGTGCCGCGACCGAGGTCGAGCTCAAGGAGAAGAAGCACCGCATCGAAGACGCGGTGAGTACCACCAAGGCTGCCGTCGAAGAAGGCGTTGTGCCTGGTGGCGGGGTCGCCCTGCTGCGGGCCCAGGCCAAGGTCACCGAGCTCGCCGGCACCATGGACGGCGACGAGGCAACGGGTGCGCGCATCGTGGCTCGGTCGCTCGAGGAGCCGTTGAAGCAGATCGCCGTCAACGCCGGCATGGAGGGCGGTGTCATCGTCGAGCGTGTGCGTGGCCTCGACGGACCCACCGGCCTCAACGCGGCAACGGGCGACTACGAAGACCTCTTCAAGGCCGGTGTCATCGACGCCGCCAAGGTGACTCGCTCGGCTCTGCAGAACGCAGCCTCGATCGCCGCCCTCTTCCTCACCACCGAGGCCGTTATCGTCGACAAGCCCGAAAAGGAGCCCGCAGCCGCTGGTGGCGGCGGGATGCCCGGCGGGATGGACGACTTCTAGTCGTTCCCGCTACACTCCGCGGCCAGTGAGACGACTGGCGGTTGTATTCGGCTGTTTGGCTGTTGCACTGGCCGCATGCGGAGGCGATAGCAGCGCTGGTGGCGCCAAGGGACAGTTCATATCCCAAGGCGACGCCATCTGCCGCGACACCATCGCGACAGTCAACTCGGTCGGCTCCGGCACCGATACGGCCACTCTCCAAAAGGCCAGCGACGCGTGGGCTCAGACCTTCCAGAAGCTGGACACCCTGGCGGTGCCCAAGGACACCGAAGCCAAAGCCCTGGAATTCAAGGCCAATGTGCACAACGCGGCCCTGACCGCCGACGAGGCCTATCAGGCCTCGCTCGACGGGGGGAGCTCCCAAAGAGTCCAGAAGGCCGTGCAAGATCTCGCCGCCGCCAAGAAGCAGGCTGGCAAGACCGCCCAGGACTACGGCTTCAAGGTTTGCAGTCAGCTGTAGCAGTCGGCTGTAAATAGACTTCCCTCCGTGGACCTGTCGGTTGTGCCTTCACAGGGTTGGGGCGTCCTTCACCTCTTCTTTCGCGCCGACGCCGCTGCCGACGCCGAAGCCATCGTGGCCGCGGTCAAAGCCTGCGAGGCCGACGGTCACACAGTGGTGCCGTTCGCCGTCCTCGGCCACAAGGGCGACGTGGGCGTGATGGCGCTGGGACCCGACTTTTGGCGCCTCCAGCAGCTCCAAACCGACCTCGCGGCTGCCGACCTGGAGCTAATCGACTCCTACCTGTCGATGACGGAGGTGTCCGAGTACGCCAAGGGGATGCCGCCCGAGCGGCTCGAGCCCCGTCTCCACCCGCAGCTACCACCGCCCGAGGCCACCGTGCTGTGCTTCTACCCGATGTCGAAACGGCGCGAGCACGGCGCCAACTGGTACGCCCTGCCCTACGAGGAGCGCGAGAAGCTCATGTTCGGGCATGGCACAAAGGCGCGCGAGTTCAAGGGACGGGTGCTGCAACTCGTCACCGCCTCTACCGGCCTCGACGACTGGGAGTGGGCGGTCACCCTCTTCTCGTCCGATCCCCTCGCGATCAAGCAATGCGTGCACGAACTCCGCTTCGACCCCGCGTCATCGGTCTACGCCGAGTTCGGGCCCTTCACCATCGGGCTCATGGCACCCATCGACGAGGTGCTCCGGCGCGTCGGGCTGGCCTGACGTGGGTGATCTCGGGCGACTCCGACAGCACCTCACTGAGTTCCGACGGGTCACCATTGCCTTCAGCGGGGGCGCCGACTCTGCGTTCCTTGCGTGGGTGGCGCACGACACGCTCGGCGCGGCCGGCGCGCACGCCGTGACCGCGGTCTCGGCTTCCTTGCCCGACACGGAGGCCGCTGACTGCGCGGCGCTGGCCCAGGAATGGGGCCTTCGGTGGACGGCTGTCACGACCGACGAGCTCGCCCGGCCTGACTATGTCGCCAACGGCGGCGATCGTTGCTTCCACTGCAAGTCCGAGTTGATGGATGCGCTAGT
>JALZBN010000249.1 GCA_030947365.1 Actinomycetota bacterium | reverse complement strand
GACGGGTACCGCCCGGCCGCCGCGATCCTCGATTGCCGCGCAGAGATCGTCGACGAAGCCAGTGTTGCCCGACAGGAGATGCGCTCGGTAGAAGACGACGCCGATGACCGGCGCGTCGTCACCGACTCGGACCGCGCGGGTGGGCCACAGGCCGGTCGCCGGGACTTCGACGGGGGGTTCGTGGGGATGTCCGGCGAGGTATTGGAGAAGGTTGGCCGTATTAGCGAGGCCGCCCTGGGCCAGGTAGTCGAACGAGCGAGCCACGACGGCGGGCTCGGCCGTGGAGAGCGTGGCCAGCTCGGCGTCGGGCACGGACTCGCCACTCAAGGCGACGAGGGGAATGCGGCGGGCGACACAGGCGGCGCGCAGGGCGTCGAACGGCGCCTCCCACGACCGGCGTCCGCCGAGGAGCCGCACGACGACAACCTGGACGCCATCGAGACTTGGCGACTCGTCGAGATTGACCGGGTTGGCGGCCCGCACCGGGGGGAATTCCTCCGGAAGGCCCTCGACAACCGACCGTAACGCCAGGATCTCTGTGTCGGCGTTGGTGAGAAACAGGATCATGCTGCCAACCCCGCATCGATGAGGGCGGCAACAGTCGCAAGGTCGAGATGAGCCTCGACCATGTCGGCGAGACGATCGATCTGTGTGTCCCGCGCGGCTGCAAACGAGATTCGCGCCGGCACGAACGCCTTGCGTCGACGTCGGCCAATGTCGGTGAGGAACTCGGCCCGAAAGCCGTCCTCCTCGAAGAGCCCGTGAAGGCTGGTGCCCATCACCTGGCCGTCGTTCGCGGTGGCTCCCTCCCCGTCGGCGCCATAGACGTCGTCGAGCCGAATCCACGGCGCTCCGCCATGCACCCGACCGTGGCGAATCTCATATCCGGTCACCCGGTGACTGGCGAACGTTCCCCGTCGCTGGCGGGTGAGCTTGTCCCACTCGAAGACGGTGCGGACATCGAGCCAGCCCAGACCCTCGACCTTCCCTTCCTCGGACTCGACCCCGTCGGAGATGGCTTGCCCCATCATCTGGTAGCCCCCGCAGATTCCGAGAATCACGCTTCCGGCGCGGCGCGCCGCGGCAATAGCCCGGTCGAGCCCTCGGCCCCGCAACCATCGGAGGTCGGCGACGGTGGCCTTTGTGCCCGGAAGAATGATCAAGTCCGGCGCTCCGAGCGCGCCGGCATCGTCGACGAGGCGCACGGTGACTCCGGGCTCGATCGCCAAAGGGTCGAAGTCGGTGAAGTTGGCGATTCGTGGAAAGCGGACCACGGCAATATCGAGACTCTCGCCCACTCGTCCCCGCTCCGGCCGCGGACGGTGTCCGCCGAGTGACAGCGAGTCCTCGGCATCAAGCGCGACGTCGTGGAGGTAGGGCAGCACGCCGAGCGTCGGGATTGCGCAGCGTCGTTCCAGGTCGAGGAGGCCATCGTCGAGGAGAGCGGGGTCGCCCCGGAACTTGTTGATGACGAATCCCCTGACCAGACGTTGAAGCTCGGGCGGCAGCAGCGAGACCGTGCCATAGAGGGCAGCAAAGGCGCCCCCGCGATCGATGTCGGCGACGACGATTGCGGGCACGCCGGCGCGCTCGGCGAGGCGGAGATTGACGATGTCGTCGTCGAGCAGGTTGATCTCGGCCGCGCCACCGGCTCCTTCGAGAATCACGACGTCGAAGCGGTCGCGCAGACTCTGGAGGGCGTCGAGAACGATCGGAAACAGACGGCGCTTCTCCTGCTGATAGGCCGCGGCGTCGAGGTGGGCGACGGGGCGGCCCATGACGACGACCTGGCTCGTGCGCTCGCCGGTGGGCTTGAGGAGAACAGGGTTCATCGCCACCTCCGGTTCGATCCGCGCCGCGAAAGCCTGCGCGGCCTGGGCGCGACCGATCTCGTGCCCGGCGCGGGTGACGAATGAGTTGAGGGCCATGTTCTGGGCTTTGAACGGCGCGACCTCGAGGCCCTTGCGCTGGAGCACGCGGCAGAGCCCGGTGACCACGTGACTCTTGCCCACGTCACTGGCGGTGCCGCATATCATGAGCGCACCGCTCACTGCCTCACCTCGAGGGCTCGGGCCAGACGGGCGAGGCCGCGGGGATCCGGTACCGCGATGCGAACGTGATCCACGAGTCCGAAGTTGGCGCAGTCACGAACGAGCACGTGGAGTCGGGCGAGGTGATCGCGGAGCCCCGGGCCACGCACGAGGACGTAGTTGGCATCGGAGGGCTCCGCGATCAGGTCGTTTCGGGCCAACAGGGCTATGAGGGCGCGCCGCCACGACCCGACGAGCGCCGACCACCCGACGAGGTCGGCGACGGCGAGCAGGTCGGGCAGCGCCGCCACCGCCAAGCCATTGACCGACCATGCCGGCTGGCGCGCCTCGATGCGCGCCGCCGCCGTGTGATCGGGCGCCACCACATAGCCCAATCGCAGGCCGGGGCAGGCGAACAGCTTGGTGAGGGAGCCGACGACGACGGCGCCGTTCTCGGCATCTCCGCGCGTCCACGCGCCGGTGGCCAGCGGGAAGAAGGCTTCGTCCCAGACGCCAGCCGTCTCGTCGTCTGCGGCCAACCGACCCGAAGGGTTGTGCGGGTTCGACCTCCACCGTGGTCCACGGCCTCGTGGGTAGAGGCTGAAGTCGGGCTCGTCGACGCGGCCCCCCAACTGGGCCGCGACAAGTGCGATCGCCTCCGATCCGCCGTTGGTCAACACCACCCGCTCGGGTTCGACGCCTATGGCCTGGGCGAGCGCGCCGGTCGCGGCCTCGGCGTCGGGATAGCGATCGACGGCGTCGAGGTGCTTGCCGACGATCTCGCCAACGTCGGGCGCGGCGGGGTTGAAGCTGGCAGACAGATCGAGCACGGCGGCGGGCTCGACGCCGAG
>JALZBN010000248.1 GCA_030947365.1 Actinomycetota bacterium | reverse complement strand
CCTCTCGTCAACTCGTTCGTCCACTCGCAAGACAGGCGGTGACCGTGGGACCCGGAAGGCGCACCAGGCGGGCGGCGGCTCGAGATGCACTCGAACAAGAAGCAGCCGAGATCATCGAGGCACGAATCGCCGACGGACGGCCTCCGCCCGAGGTGTGGCGAGCAGCAGCGGAACGTCAGGCGGCAAAGGGCGGCTCGGCAGACGCCTGGTACTCGTTCGCCGAGGGGCCCGGATCCGATCACCAGGACGTCGATGTCGCCCCCACCGTGGGCCGCGACCTCGCCCTTCGGGTGGTGCGGTTCCCTCTGGCGCCCGGGCCAGATCCGGCACCGACGGTGTCGAGGCGTGGAGCGGGGACGCCCAGGCTGGTGGCCGGCAAGTCCAACTAGGACCAGGACGGCTCGCGATTCAGGGGATGCCATCGAATGATCCAGAAAACCGTGCTTGACGGCGGACGCGAGGGCCTCGGTCAGGTTCCGATGTAGGCCGCCAGATGCTCGCCGGTGAGGGTGGAGCGGGCGGCGACGAGGTCGGCGGGTGTGCCCTCGAAGACGATCCGGCCGCCATCCTGGCCGGCGCCGGGGCCGAGGTCGATGATCCAGTCGGCGTGGGCCATGACCGCCTGGTGGTGCGCGATGACGATGACCGACTTGCCGGAGTCGACGAGCCGGTCGAGCAGGCTGAGCAGCTGCCCGACGTCGGCGAGGTGGAGGCCCGTGGTCGGCTCGTCGAGGACGTAGACGTCGCCCTTCTCGGCCATGTGGGTGGCCAGCTTGAGCCGCTGGCGCTCGCCGCCGGACAGCGTCGTGAGCGGTTGGCCGAGGCTGAGGTAGCCGAGCCCGACGTCGGCGAGCCGGCCGAGAATGGCATGCGCGGCCGGTGTGCGCGCCTCGCCGGCGCCAAAGAGCTCCTCGGCCTCGGTCACCGACATCGCCAGCACCTCGCTGATGTCGCGGCCGCCGAGGCGGTAGCCGAGCACCGATGCCTGGAACCGCTTCCCCTCACACTCCTCGCAGGTGGTCGCGACGCCGGCCATCATCGCCAGGTCCACGTAGATGACGCCGACGCCATTGCAGGCGGGGCAGGCGCCCTCGGAGTTGGCGCTGAACAGCGCCGGCTTCACCCCGTTGGCCTTGGCGAACGCCTTTCGGATCGGGTCGAGCAGTCCGGTGTACGTGGCCGGGTTGCTCCGTCGCGAGCCGCGGATCGGGGTCTGGTCGACCGACACCACACCGTCGCGGCCCGACACCGAGCCGTGGACCAGTGAGCTCTTCCCCGACCCGGCGACACCGGTGATGACGACAAGCACCGCGAGTGGGATGTCGACGTCGACGTCGCGCAGGTTGTGCGCCATCGCGCCGCGGATCTCCAGCGCGCCGGTGGGCGTCCGCACCGTCTCCTTGAGCGCGGCCCGATCGTCGAAATGGCGGCCGGTGATGGTTTCACTGGCCCGCAGCCCCTCGACGGTGCCCTCGAAGCAGACCCTGCCGCCCGCCGTACCGGCGCCGGGGCCGAGGTCGACGACATGGTCGGCGATGGCGATCGTCTCCGGCTTGTGCTCCACGACGAGCACTGTGTTGGCCTTGTCCCGCAGCCGCAGCAGTAGGTCGTTCATCCGCTGGATGTCATGGGGGTGCAGGCCGGCGGTGGGCTCGTCGAAGACATAGGTGACGTCAGTGAGGGAGGAGCCGAGGTGGCGGATCATCTTGACGCGCTGCGCCTCGCCGCCCGACAGCGTGCCCGAGGGCCGGTCCAGCGAGAGGTAGCCGAGCCCGATCTCGACGAACGAGTCGAGAGTCTGCGCCAGCGTGGCAAGCAGTGGCGCCACCGACGGCTCGTCGAGGCTGCGGACCCATGCAGCCAGGTCGCTGATCTGCATCGCGCACACGTCGGCGATGTTGGTGCCCTTGATCTTCGACGACCGAGCCTCCTCGGCGAGGCGGGCGCCGTCGCACTCGGGACACGTGGTGAAAGTGACCGCCCGCTCCACGAAGGCGCGGATGTGCGGCTGCAGCGCGTCGACGTCCTTGGAGAGCATCGACTTCTGGATGCGTGGCACCAGGCCCTCGTACGTCAGGTTGACGCCGTCCACCTTGATCTTGGTCGGCTCCCTGTAGAGCAGGTCCTGCAGCTCTCTCTTCGTGTACTTGCGGATCGGCTTGTCCGGGTCGAAGAAGCCGCAGCCGGTGAAGATGCGGCCGTACCAGCCGTCCACGCTGAAGCCGGGGACCGTGAACGCCCCCTCGTTGAGCGACTTGTCGTCGTCGTACAGCTGGGACAGGTCGAAGTCCGTGACCGAGCCCATGCCTTCGCAGCGCGGGCACATGCCGCCGAGACGGTTGAAGGTCGCTCTCACCGCCCTGCGGGTGCCGCGCTCGACCGTGATCGCACCGCTCGCCCGAACCGAGGGGACGTTGAATGCGAACGCGCTGGGCGCCCCGATGTGCGGCTTTGCGAGCCGGCTGAAGAGGATGCGCAGCACCGCGTTGGCGTCGGTGGCCGTGCCGACAGTGGAGCGGGCGTCGGCACCCATTCGCTGCTGATCGACGAGGATCGCGGTCGTCAACCCTTCGAGGACGTCGACCTCGGGCCGGGCCAGCGTTTGCATGAAGCCCTGCACGAAGGCGCTGTACGTCTCGTTGATCAGCCGCTGCGACTCCGCGGCGATCGTGCCGAACACCAGCGAGCTCTTGCCCGAGCCGGAGACGCCGGTGAACACCGTCAGCCGGCGCTTCGGGATCTCGACACTGACGTCCTTGAGATTGTTCACGCGCGCGCCATGCACGCGGATCAGATCGTGAATGTCGCCAATGTGCAGCGCCGACGACGGCGTGTCCGCCTTCTTGGCCTTGCTCATCGTGTCTCCATCTGTGGGCAGGGCGCGGTCT
>JALZBN010000247.1 GCA_030947365.1 Actinomycetota bacterium | reverse complement strand
TGTCCTCTCTAGCCGGGTGGCCGAGGTTGTGCGCACCTCCAATGCCCAACTGGGTGCGGTGATCGATCCCGACGGCGAACACATCACGATCATCGACGACGAGGGCCAGGTGCTCACCGACTCCCAGGCGCTGCTCGTGTTCGTCACCCTGGTCTGTGGCGCGCGGCCCGGTGCCCGTGTCGCCCTGCCGGTCTCGGTCACCCAGGCCGCTGAAAAGATCGCACATGATGCCGGAGCCGAGGTGGTCTGGACTAAGCAGTCGCCGGCCAACCTCATGGACGTCGCTGCTTCCGACGACGTCACTCTTGCTGCCAACCTGGATGGTGGCTTCATCTTCCCCGAGTTCATGCCCGCATACGACGGCGCGGCGGCGTTCGTCAACTTGCTGGCACTTCTGGCCCACTCGGGCCAGCGCCTCTCGAAGGTGGTTGCGGGGCTGCCTCGAATCCACGTCGCCCACGAGACGATCGTCACTCCGTGGGAGGAGAAGGGTGTCTTGATGCGCAAGTTCGTCGAACGGGTCAAAGACCGAGACGTCCTTCTGGTCGATGGTGTCAAGGTCTTTCTCGACGACTCGTGGGCGCTGGTCTTGCCCGACCCCGAGGAGCCGGTAACCCACGTGTGGGCCGAGGGTGACAGCGATTCGAAGGCACGTGGGCTGGCTCAGGAATATGCCCGCCGCATCCGGCAGATACTGAGATGAGTTCTGGCGAGGTCCCCGACGACCGGCGCTACACCGAAGACCACGAGTGGGCACAGGCCGCTGACGACGGGATCAGGATCGGCATCACCGACTATGCCCAGGATGCCCTCGGCGACGTGGTCTTCGTCAAGCTTCCAGAGGTTGGAACCGACGTCGGCGCCAAGGAGACGTTCAGCGAGGTGGAGTCCACCAAATCCGTATCCGAGATCTACGCGCCTGTTGCCGGAGCGATCGTCGCCGTGAACGGTCAGCTCGCCGACGATCCCGGCCTGTTGAACGCCGACCCTTACGGCAGTGGATGGATCTGCGTCCTACGTCCTCAGGACGCGACGGCCCACGAGGATCTCCTCGACGCAGACGCCTACCGCGCTTTGATCTCGGAGTGAGGGGCGGGTGACGGATTAGCGTTGGCCGACGTGTTTTGCAATCAATGCGGGCATCGAAACGTAGTGGGGGCAAATTTTTGCTCCTCGTGCGGCGCGGTTCTCGAGCCACAACCTGGTGACGACACGACCATTACCTTCGCGCCGGTCGAGTCCGCGGGCGAGGTGGCCGAAGAGGAGCTCACTGTCACACTCGGCGAGTTCCCCGACAGCACGGCGATGGTTGTCGTCAAGCGCGGTCCGAATGCCGGATCGAAATTCGCGCTCGACACCGACGTGACGCGAGCTGGGCGCCACCCCGAGAGCGACATCTTCCTCGATGACATCACGGTCTCTCGCCGTCACGCCGAGGTGATCCGTGTCGACGACGGTTACACGATCCGCGACGTCGGCTCCCTGAATGGCACGTACCTCAACAGGGAGCGCATCGAGGAGGCCGCACTCGCCAACGGCGACGAACTGCAGATCGGCAAGTTCCGGCTCGTGTTCTTTTCGGGCACCGCAGGAGAGGACTGAGGGGCCATCGGGGCATTGGAGGACCGCGCGTACTTGTCCATCGGCGAAGTCCTGTCACTCCTGAAAGAGGAGTTTCCCGACGTCACGATCTCGAAGATCCGGTTCCTAGAGAGCCAAGGTCTCCTCGACCCTGAGCGCACACCCTCTGGTTACCGCAAGTTTTACGAGACCGACGTCGAGCGACTCCGGTGGATCCTGCGTCAGCAGCGCGAGCACTTCCTCCCCCTCAAGGTCATCAAGGGTCGCCTTCGAACGGGTGGCGATGGGCGTGCAGCTGACGACGCTGGCACCATGGCGGTTGCCGAGGTGGCCGCCGTGGCGGCTGCCGCAATCGTGCCCCCTGCCGAGGAGCCGCCTCTGGTTCTGCGCGAGTCGGGCACGAGCATGACCCTTGGTGAACTCGCCGCCGCGAGTGGTCTGGAAGAGGACGACCTCCGCGATCTCGAGCGTTTCGGCCTCGTCTCGGGCCGCAAGGTGGCATCCTCGACGTACTACGACGAGCAAGCCCTCGAAGTAGCCGGGATCGCCGCCGGGTTCATGAAGTACGGAGTGGAGGCGCGTCACCTCCGGATGTACAAGACCGCCGGGGAACGAGAGGCAGGATTCTTCGAACAGGTCGTCATGCCCATGCTGAAGCAACGCAACCCCCAAGCGCGTCAGGTGGCAGCCGACACCCTTACCGAGCTCTCGCGCCTTGGCAATGGTCTGCGCCAGGCGATGCTCCGTCAGGCCTTACGTACCTATATCGAGGGCACGTAGAGCGTCGTCGATCACCGGATTCGGCGGCGGCCCCAATGCGCACGCTCATATCGGCGCGCGAGTTGCAAGCGGGGGTGGCCCGGCTCGGCGCGGAGATCTCCGAGGCCTACGACGGCGTTGTGCTCGTCGCGGTGCTCAAGGGCAGCGTGCCCTTCGTTGCCGATCTGGTGCGGGCCATGACCATCGTGCCCTTGGTGGACTTCATGGCCATCTCGCCGTACGCCCCGGACACCGGACGCGTGCGAATAGTGAAGGATCTCGACCTCGACATCCACGGTCGTGACGTCGTACTCGTCGAGGACATCGTTGACACCGGCCTCACGCTCACGTATCTGTTGGGCCAGCTAAGCCGGCGCGGGCCGCGGTCGCTCGACGCATGCGTGCTGCTCGACAAGGCCGCGCGTCGGATCGTGCCGACGCCCGTTCGATTCACTGGTTTTGAGATCGGCGACGAGTTCGTGCTCGGCTACGGCCTTGACTACGCCGAGCGCTATAGGAACCTCGATCGTGTCGTCGCAGGCGACCTCGAGG
>JALZBN010000246.1 GCA_030947365.1 Actinomycetota bacterium | reverse complement strand
TGGGGTCATAGCGACCGACGCGAAAGCCGACGTCGTGCGGGCCACGCAACTCGAACGCGCCGTCGACTGCACGACGGCCGCGCCGGTCTTGCTGGTAGAGCGTCGGCGCGTGCAGGCGCGCCTCCTGCGCGCCAGCGCCGATGACCAGCTCGCCGTGGGTATCGATGCTGAGGATGCCGGCCCCACCCACGTGCATCGCCACGATGCCGGCATCGGCACCCGGCGCGACGACAAAGTCGACCTCGAGATTCTGCTGGCGGCCGTGCCACACCGCGTCGATGCCCGGCCAGACACCTTGATAGGCGACGGCGCCATAGGTGGCGATGCCTGTTCGCCAGCGCGCCGGATCGTCGCCGACGAAGTAGTTGGCGGTGGAGGCCGAAGGCTGGCGGGTGCTGGCGACTGGCTCGGGGTTACGTCCCGGCAGACTGATCTGCACGACCGAACCGCCCTCGCCAGAACGCGCCGGCAATGCGACCGCCGCGTCGCCACCGTCGAGAACAACGCCGTAGTCGGCACTCCGAGCCTGGAAGCGGCCCGGCGTAGCGGTGCCCTCGAAGTTCAAAGGCAGGCGGGCCAACATCGCGCCGGCACGTGCGGGGCCGATGGCCGCCGGCGCGCTCCCAGAGACGGCCGTCGGCACGGACGCGCCGAAGAAGCTCGTCGTCCCGAGCAACACCACGGCCAACCCCACGAACCTCGCCTTCAGTGCCGAGCTTCTCGCTCCCGGCCGCTCGGGCCGGGCTTCCTGTAGGGGACGGGGCTCGTCTCGAGGGGCACGAGGTCGCGCCGGTACTGGCGGTGCGTGCGTTCGATGGCGTCGCGCGCCTCCTGCACCACTTGGGTGAGCTTGATACGTAGCCGAATCACCTCGTCCTCCAGATCCATGACCGCCTTCGCTCCCGCCAGGTTGAGCCCGCCGTTCGTCAGTTCATGGATGCGGCGCAGACGGTCGATGTCACGCTCGCTGTATCGGCGACTGCCGCCGCCAGTGCGCGCCGGGTCGAGGAGGCCACGCCGTTCGTAGATGCGCAGGGTCTGGGGATGGACGCCGGCGAGCTCGGCCGCCACGGAGATCACGTAGACACCACGTTCTCGATCACTCGCCATGATCACACTCCCAGGTGGGTGCGGGGCGACTCTGTGGCCGCGGCCGCGAGGGCCTCGATCGCCTCCCGCTCGGCAGTCGAGAGATTGGTGGGCACGGTGACTTCGACAGTGACGAGAAGATCGCCGGTGCCCTTCGCGCTAGTGACGCCCCGGTTGCGCACTCTGAAGGTGCGACCCGACCGGGTGCCGGGCGGGATCTTCACCGTGACCGGCGCGTCTTGGAGGGTGGGAACCTTGATGTCTGCACCGAGCGTTGACTCCGGAAACGTGATCGGAACCTTGATGGTGAGGTCGTTGCCGCGCCGCCCGAATATGGCGTGAGGGGCCACCCGTACTTTGACGTAGAGATCACCCGGCGGCCCGCCGTTACGGCCGGCACTGCCTCGTCCCTTGAGTCGGATGCGTTGGTCGTTGGACACGCCGGCGGGAATCCGTACCTTGACCTGGCGGGGGCGGAGCTCGACCCCGGCGCCGCCACACGTCGGGCACGGCGACTCGACGACCATGCCCCTTCCGCCACAACGGGGGCAGGCCCGGCTGAACGAGAAGAAGCCCTGGTTCTCGTCGAGCACGCCCCGCCCGGCACATTGCGGGCAGATGATCGGGCTAGTGCCCGGCGCGGCCCCGCTGCCGTGACAGGTGTGACAGGTCGCCTCACTGGTGACGTTGACCGACGTGGTGACGCCGTTGACCGCGTCGGTGAACGACAGGTACAACTCGGCTTCGAGATCGGCACCGCGGCGCGGCCCGGCTTGGCCGCCCGGCTGACCCGTTCCCTGGTTGGGGCGCAGACGGCTGAAAAGGTCGCCGAACACACCGCCCATGTCGTCGCCGGTAAAGGTGAAAGTGCGAGCACCGGCTCCGCCCGGCGCGCCAGCGCCGCCGGCAGCCCCCGGCGCGCCGAAGCCGGCACCCGGCGGCGGCCCAAGTCGGCGCACCTCGTCGTAGGACGTGCGTTTCTCAACGTCGGAGAGCACGTCGTAGGCGGCCGAGATCTCCTTGAACCGATCCTCGCTGCCCGGGTTGGCATCAGGATGGTGCTGCTTGGCCAGCTTGCGATAGGCGCGCCGAATCTCGGTCTCGGTTGCCGTCTCTGACACCCCGAGCACCTTGTAGTAGTCCTTGTCGAACCACTCCCGCTGGGGCTGGGCCATTGGCGGTCAGCCCCTGACTTTGACCATGGCGGGCCGCAGCACCCGCCCCTTCCACCGATACCCGGCGCGCAGCACGTCGGATACCACCGGACCGCCGTCACCCTCTTCGTGCGCCACCGCGTCGGACTCGTTGGGATCGAAGGGCTCACCAGCAGGATCGAGCCGCTCCAAACCCTCCTTCTCCAGCACGCCGAAAAGCGCCCCGTGCACTTGGTCGAACCCTTCCCCGTGGGCCAGGGCAAGGTCGAAGGTGTCGAGCACCTCGAGCAGCTTCGAGACAAGCCCCTCAGCGGCGCGCTCCACCTGCTCGCCCTGCTGTTTGATAACCCGCTTCCGATAATTGTCAAAGTCGGCCTTCAACCGCTGGAGCTGCAGGAGATAGTCATCCCGCTCCGCCGAAAGCGTGACAAAGTCGGAGAGCACAACATTCTCAGCCTGAGCAACCGGATCGGCAATGTCTTCAGGAGTGGGCGGCGGCGCGCCAAAGGAGTCGCCAGGAAGCCCAGGATCAGAAGAGTCAGGTTTTGACTCTCCTTCATCCCCAACCGAGGGGGGGGTGACGTCGGAATGAAGTTGGGCCCAGATCGAGTTAGCCGCGTCGACGGGGTCACCACCGTCACCGGTCGGGGG
>JALZBN010000049.1:3035-7938 GCA_030947365.1 Actinomycetota bacterium | reverse complement strand
GGGCCAGGGTCTTTTCGGCCCGGGTGACGAGTTCGGGGTTGGTCACCGACACGATGGAGGTGGAGTAGTCGGGACCGGCGAGCAGGCCCAGGTGCAGGGGGTGGTCGTAGAACATCTCGGCCACCTCGCCCAGGTTGCGCACCTCCACGCCGAGCGGCGGGGGGCAGATGCCGAAGGCCATCTCGGTGGCCAGGGCCGACACGGTGGCGTGCACGCCTCCGCAGACCCCACAGGCCCTCGACGAGATGTCGATGGCGTCTCGGGGGTCACGGCCCTGCAGGATGATCTCGTAGCCCCGGAACAACATGGCCCGGGAGTGGGCGTCGACGGCCCGGCGGTTCTCCAGGTCGAGCACGGTGTGCACGGCCAGGGCCCCGGCCACTCGGGTCATGGGGTCGATGTTCCAGTCCCGCAACCTCGGCGGGGCCGCCAGCTGGGCGCCGGGACCTTCGCGCTTGCGCACGTAGCGGCGGGGCTCGGCCGTGGTCACCGAGTAGGGGTCGGCCACCCCTTCACGCAGCGACGCCTTGCCGCTGGCGTCGAATTCGATTGGCAGGTTCTTGAAACACATGTCGCGCTCCCCCTAAAGGATGGGTAACAGCCGTTGTGATGTTCGGAACAGGAAAGCGGTGCGGATGGCACCGCTTCAAGAAATGACTAGTGGCCGGAGCCAGCCTCGAAGCGACCCATGCCGGCGCTGTGGTGCTCTTCACCGTAGAGCTTCTTGCCGCCGCGGCCACCCTCGTGCGAGTGCTGGTACTTCGAATAGAACTTGTGAATCACCTTGGTGGAACCACGCGGGGTGATCTTGGCCCGGGCGAAACCTGACGAGACTTCGCCAGCCGCCGACCAGCGGGCGGTCATGTTCTTGTCTTGCCGGGAGACGTTGCGCATCTTGCGGATGAACCCGCCGACGACCTTGGAGGTCGTGGACGACAGGAGCGACCCGGGAGCGATCTCGGTGATGGGCGAGAACTTGTCGGGGAAGCCAGGCATCGTGCAGCCGATGCAGATACCGCCCATCTGCATGCAGCCACCGTGACCGTCGACCATGCCGCGCTCAGCGATGTTGCACTGGACGACAGGGCCCCAACAGCCGAGCTCGACCAGGCACTCCTTGTCGCCGTACTCCCGGGCGAAGACGCCTTCTTCGTAGTAGCCGGCGCGCGGACAGTGGCGGTGAACGGTTTCGCCGAATAGCCAGGCCGGACGGCCGAGCTCGTCGAACTCCGGAAGCGGGGCCAGCCCGTTGAGGAACAGACAGACGGCAGCAGCGGTCTCGAGGACGTTGTCACCGATCGGAGAACAGCCGGGGACGTTGACGACAGGGACACCGAAGGCGGAACGGAAGTCCTTGCCGAGGTAGTCCATGACGCCCATCGAGTTGGTGACGTTGCCCTTGGCGGCGGGGATACCGCCCCACGAGGCGCAGGTGCCAACCGCTACGACGGCGGCCGCGCCAGGCGACAGACGGTCGAGCCACTCGAGCGAGGTGATCTGGCGGCCCGTCTGGGGGTCTTCGCCAAGACCCATCCAGTAGCCGTCGCCGGCGATGGACTCGTCCATGATCGAGCCCTCCCAGCAGATCAGGTAGGGGGCGTCGAGCTCGCCACGCTCGGCCATGAAGAGGTTGTGGGTCCATTCGGGACCGACCTCGACCGAGACGACGGTGTGGATCAGCTCAACTCGGGGGAGGCCCGGGATGATGCCGGCGAGGAGGTGCTCCACCCGTGGGTGGGTCGCACCGGAAACGGCGACGGTGCACCCGTCGCAGGACCCACCGACCATCCAGATCAGGTAGACCTTCTCGAGCGGGCCCATGCGCAGAATGGTCGAGTCGGGCTCGATGGCCCGGGACCGCACGCCGATGGGGGCCATGGGGTCGAGGGGGTTATCGCGCCAGTCCTCCATCTGGGAGCCACCGGGCATGATCCCGCCCGATGTAAAGGTCGGACCACCATCGCCCGATACGAGCTCCTTGGCGCGCGCTGCGCCCTCGCCGCCCTTGTTCCCACCGCGCGTGGACCGGCTGCTCGTGCGACTTCCGGAACGTGTGCCCGTGCTCGCCTTACCACTGCGTCCGTTCGTGGCCATATCGAAACTGCCCCCCTTGTGAAGGTCTTGGTAGGTGTAGACTACACCTATCTGAAGTTTCCGTCAGGTGAAGAATGAGCGAGAATTTCCGGAGAGGGAAGTTCCTCGTGTCGTAACCCTACGTCGTCAGACCCGGGAGGTCTCCGTGAGCGAGCCGAAGGCAAGCGAACCAATGGGCACAGCGCCCCGCTCGGCGGGGCAGACGCCGAAGGCGGCGGCCCGGCGCAGTACCAGCGACACAGCGCCCCGCTCAGCGGGGCAGACGCCGAAGGCGGCAGCCCGATGAGCGAGATCGTCCACCCACCCAAGTCCGAAGCACTCCAGGCCATGTTCTGGCGAAGCGAGATCCTCCAGGTCATGTACTGGCTCCGAGGTGAAGGGTTCGGCGATCAGGTCGACCCATCGCTCCTTGAGCGCTTCCTCGGAGTCGACGCCGGTATCGGCGTGCAGTACCTCGACCGCTTGGTGATCGAGGGTTACGTCGAACCCGCAGGAGATAGGTACATGCTTTCCGAGCTGGGGTCACGGGAGGGCGCGCTCGAATTCGCATCGTCGTTCAGCGAGCTGACCCGTCCGACTCACGGCGAGTGCAGTGCCGACTGCTGGTGTCACAACTCGCCCGAAGAGGCGGAGGCGTGCGCATCGGAGCGGGCGTCGGCCCACGAGGGCCACGAGCACTGACATTGCGCATCTGCCGCCCGACCGCAGCCGCGACCGCAGCCAACTAGGAGGAATCCCCTTGAAGAACCGCAGCATGGACGAGCCCCAGGGTGGGCTCCCGCGCAACTATCTACGGGCGAGCCTTCTGCTCCTCATCGGCGAGACACCGGCCCACGGCTACGACCTGCTGGAGCAGATCGGCGAGCTGGGGCTCAAGAGCGTCGACCCCGGTGGGCTCTACCGGGCCCTGCGGGTCATGGAGCAGGACGGGCTGGTGGAGTCGTGGTGGGAGCACTCGTCGGCGGGTCCGGCGCGCCGTAGCTACCGCCTCACCGAGGAAGGCGTCGACTGGCTCCACGCCTGGGCCGGCGCGCTCCGGGAAGGCCGTCGCTATCTCACCGCCTACCTCGCCCGCTACGACCGGATCAGCGACCTCGCGCCGGCCGAGTCCGCCAGCTAAGCGAATCGTGAGTTCGATTCGGGTTGCCGTCGCCGGCAAGGGTGGCGCCGGAAAGACCACCTTCTCATCGACGCTGGCGCGCGTCATCGCCCAACGGGGCCGGCGCGTCATCGTCATCGACGGTGACAGCAACCCCAACGTGGCCGTGGCCCTCGGCGTCAGCCGGGATGCGGCTGAGGCCATTCAACCGCTCCCTACCGACCTGATCTCACGCAAGCTCGGCGGCGCGTCCCTGAAGGAGCCGGTTGCCGACGTGCTCGACCGCTACGCCGGAAAGGCGCCCGACGGCATCTCCGTGGTGATGATGGCCATGCCGGCGCACGCCGACGAAGGGTGCCTGTGCTCGGCCCACGCCACCGTCAGCGGGCTCTTGAACGACGTCGCCGCCGAGCTCGACGCCGTCACCATCCTCGACCTCGAAGCGTCGCCGGAGCACCTCAGTCGGGGCACGACCCGCCACGTCGACGTGCTCTTCCTTGTGATCGAGCCCTATTACCGCTCCTACGAAACGGCGCGCCGGATGGCCGCCTTGGCCGCCGAGCTGCCGATCCCGCGGGTGGCGGTGGTGGCCAACAAGTTGCGCGCCGCCGCCGATCTGGAGGCCTTGAGCGACTATTGCGTCCGGCACGACCTGCATCTCGATGGCGAGATCCCATGGAGCGACGCCGTCCTCGATGCCGACCGCGACGGGGTGCCGCTGTTTGATTACGACCCCAACGGCCCGGTCGTCGCAGCCGTCTCCAAGGTCGCCGACGCCGTCCTTGCCCTCAAGCCTTAGCGGGGCCTACATGAAGTTCCTGGTGTGAAGAGCCGCTAGCTCGGCAGACTCGCCGGAAGAGAAACCCAGCTTCACGAGACGACGTTGGCGACCCTCACCCATCTCTGCTTCAAGCTCCTGGACCTTGGCGAACCCGGCCTTGATGGCTCGCGCCGTCCACTCGCCCGCGGCCAGGACAACCAAGGCATCAAAGACCTCTTCGTTCAGGCCGGCGGTGTTGGCGAGCGCGTCGTGACGACGTCGGATCGCCGTCGCCAGCTTGGGTCTGAGCCCCGGGTCGGCGGCGAGGACGTGTTCGAGGTGAGCCATCCCGAATGCCACGTGCCTCGCCTCATCGGCTAGAGCGAGGTGGGTGACCCGCCGGGTCACCGGGTCCGGCGCGTTCTGCTCAATGAAGGACAAGAGGCTGAGGAACGTGCCCTCCCCGAGGACCGACAGGAGGAAGTGGGCCACCGCGAAGTCGGGCTCGTCGAGCAAGGTCTGGAGGCTGGCCTGTCCGCCCGCAGTTGAAAGTCCGAAGGTGGCGCCCTTGAGCTGGGCGCGCCGGGTGAAGACCTCCACGTGCCGGGCCTCGTCGGCGACCTGTACGGCTAGAACCTGAACGATTTCCTTGAAGTGCGGGTGCACCTGGCCCAGAAAGCGCGCCGGCACGATGAGAGCGGCGTTCTCGTTCTCGACCAGGTACGTCATTATCTGGACCACGGCGGCCTCGACCTCGGGCGGGAGGTCGACCGGCGCGTCCCACTCGATCGCGGTTGCAGGATCCCACTGCGCGGCGACGGCCTGGCGATAGATCGCCGGCGCGGCGTCGGACCAGACCTGGTCCTTGTTTGCCAATGCGAAGGTGAACTCGGGCCCGCCGGCCTCTACCGTCGCGCCGCGCGCCGCTAGGCCCCACGTCGGCGACGGAT
>JALZBN010000049.1:0-3025 GCA_030947365.1 Actinomycetota bacterium | reverse complement strand
TTCCCCTGGTCACGATCCCGGCGACAGCGTTCTTTTCTGAATTGACCACCGTGGAGGTGGTGGATCCAGAAAAGAACCCGTGGCCGTGGTGACGACACCACGCGCGCAGGTGGACGGCGAGCTCCGGCGCGCCGCCTCGGACCTTTAGCTGGGCCCCCGCGGGAAGGTCCATGAGGGCCCATTTCAGGAGAAGGTGGCCCCCTTGGTCGAGACCGAGGTCGTCAAGGTCGATAGTCGCTGGCGGTGACATTTCCTTCTTCGTTGTAGAAGCCGAACTGGCGCACCCCCAGGTCCAACGCGCCGTAACCGCTGGTTCGTCCCGGACGCCACGCCTTGAGCCCCTCGAGATCGAGCAAAGGGCGAACCTCCTGATCGTCGTAGGTCATTCCAAAGAGCAGCTTCGTGAAGCGGTCGATCAACGTGGACGGCGCCGACGTCGCGGCGGTGAAGTTGCAGTGGTCATAGGTCGGCGTCTGGGTGAGGATGCGAGTCGCGCCGGCGGCCAAGGTTCCCTCGGTGCTGAAGACCAGGTGGTTGCCGTCGATCATGCAGGCCGCATCCACGGTGCCGGCCATCAGGGCGCGCGCCGCGTCGCGTTCGCCCCCGATGTGATCGCCGTGCATGCCCACGCCTACGTTGTGGTGAACCACCGTGAAGTCTTGGCCGGGCCGCAGGCCAGTGGCGGCAATGTGGGCGAGCGGGATGAGGGTGGCCTGGGGCGAGTCGACCGCGCCGACACCGACGGCACGACCGGCCAGGTCGGCGACGTCGTCAATGCCGGAGTCGGCGCGAACGACCACGACCGAGGTGAGATCACAGTCGGTGTCGCGCATAGCGATCGCCGTGACCTCGCGGCCCGAGGACTTGGCGAGGCGCTCAGCCCGAAGCCAGGCGAGGGGTGAGTTCCAGGCCACGTGGATCGTGCCCTCCGAGAGTGCTTCCACCTGGCGCTCGTAGTTGGAATAGAGGATGTAGTCGAAGTCGAGGTCGTTGCGACGGAACCATTCGCGAAACCCATCCCAGATTGTGACGACCTTGGGGTCGTACGCCACCGCTCCCATCAGCAAGGTGTCACTCATCCGAAGAGCTCCATACCGCACGCGACCCGGCCGATGAAGTCGTAGAGGGCGTCGGTCGTGGGCGCCATAACGGTGGCGGCGCGCGAGTCACGGAAGTGGCGGTCGACGCCGAAGTCATGACGGAACGCGGAGCCACCGCAGACCCGCATGGCCAGGTCGGTCACCTCGGTCGCCGACTCTCCCGCGGCGGCCTTGACTTCCAGCACCCGCAGGATCGCGTCCTCGCGCCCGGTTTCCAAAGCGTTCAGGGTGTCGGTCAGTAGCGCCCGCGCCGAGTCGGTCTTGATCCGCATTCGAGCGACGTTCGACCGCACCACCGGATTGTCAGCGAGCGTCTGGTCGAGGTGCTCCAGGCGCGTCGTCGCGGCGTGGTGACCGGCCTTGGTGGTGGCCGCGTCCATGGTGCCGATGCAGAAGGCGGCGCTCATGACTTGGAAGAGCGGAAGGACGGTGCCGATCATGAGATCAAAGCCTCCGCCATCGGGCCCGAGCATGGCATCGGCTGGGACTCTGGCCCCTTCAGCGCTGATGGGGCTGGAGAAGTTGCCCCGAAGCCCGAGCCCGTCGAACGGCGCGCCGACGCTGAGCCCGAGTGTCTCCTTCGGGAGCAGCCAGATCGTGCTCGCGCCCTCGGCGCCCATGGGTCGACTCGACCAGACGTAGCCGTCGGCCTGGCCGGCACTCGTGACCCAGCTCTTGTCGGCGTCAAGCGTGACCGTGCCATCCCCGTTGGCACGGGCCGAGCTGAGCGGCGCCCAGAACTGGCTGCGCGAGCCCTTCTCCGAGAACGCCAGCGTCGTGACGTAGCTGCCCGCGGCAATCTGTTCAATTACGTCCTTCGGGCCGTTGGCTTCGATGACGGCCGTGCCTGCGTAGTGCATGAGAACAACCATCGCGGTCGAGGCGCAGTTGCGGGCCAGCTCCTCTATTACCTCGGCAGCAACTCGGTGGGTCTGCGGGGCGAGGAGCCCAGCCTGGCCGAGAGCGTCGAGGGCGGCGCGGGGATACGCGCCGTTGCGATCAATCTCTTCGGCATTCGGCGACACGATGTCGCTGACGATGGGCGCCAGCGCGTCGAGGTGGGGCCTGTCGGCATTCGGCGAAACGATGTCGCTGACGATGGGCGCCAGCGCGTCGAGGTGGGGCCTGGTGGATGACACTTGGTTGAAACCTCCCTGGTCCTGTAAATGCGGATTTGGACCGCCAGGACAAGGCTCAGGTAGCCAGCTGCGCGATGAAGAGCACAGCCCCGGCGGTCGCCGTCGCCCGACCGGACGACAGATCACAGCGTGCTCAGCGGCGCGCCATCGGCGTGCTCCCCCCTTTCAGCAGCTCGGATCGCCCCATTCTGCCCGAATGAGCCGACGCGTGGGCGCGGCGCAATTTCACAGGTAGATGTATCCTGTCTGTACCGAGATGCCATTTAGCAGCCGCCGCCAGGAGGAGGATCGCACGCCGATGACCCCCACGGGGCGAGACGCCGGCACTGGAACGCTTCCTCGGCACTACTTGAAGCCGTGCCTGCTACTCCTTCTGGCCGAGGGGCCTTCGCACGGTTACGAGCTCCTTGAACACGTGCGCCAGCTCGGCATCTCCGGAGCCGAACCGGGTGGCCTGTATCGCTACCTCCGGGCGATGGAACGCGAGGAGGTGGTGTCGTCGTGGTGGGAGCCGTCGCAATCGGGTCCGGCGCGCCGCACCTACGTCCTCACCGAATCGGGCCAGACAGCCCTCAAGGCATCCGTCGAGTCGCTGCGCGATGTCCGAGCCCTCCTCGTGAACCTCCTCGTCCGCTACGACGGCCTCGTCGTCGCCGGCGACGAGCTCCGAACACCAACGGAGAGTGGCCCAGTGCCAGGTAGCACCGAGCAAGACGCACTCGAGGTGCGACAATGAACAACACAGCTCCAGAAAGGGCTTCGCTATGAGATTTGTCGACGAGTATC
>JALZBN010000245.1 GCA_030947365.1 Actinomycetota bacterium | reverse complement strand
AAGATGAACTGGCCGGCGACGCCGGCGAGGACGATGGCGAGGTAGAGGGCGGCGCGCACGACGTTCTTGGTGGTGACCAGCCGGATGCCGGCCGCGATCATCACGACCGACAAGACGCCGAAGGCGATGTTCTGCGCCACCATCAGACGACCACCATCAGTCAGTCAGTCCCCTACTTCTTCTTTACCGCGCCGGCCTCCAGCGCGGGGGGCTCGGGAACGGTTTCCATCCACTCGCCGAGCTTGTCCTTGTCGTGGAGAAGCTCGGAGATGTGGGCCTCGGAGTACTCGTACTCGGGGCTCCAGAAGAGGGCGTCGAACGGACACACCTCCACGCAGATGCCGCAGTACATGCACAGGGCGTAGTCGATGTCGAAGCGGTCGAGGGCGTTGACGGTGCGGGGCTTGCCGCCTTCACGGCGCGGCGGGCGCTTCTCCTTGTGGCCCTCGATGTAGATGCACCAGTCGGGACACTCGCGGGCGCAGAGCATGCAGACGGTGCAGTTCTCCTCCTTGAGGGCGATGACGCCGCGAGCCCGGGCCACCGGCTCTTCCTTCTCATGGGGGTACTGCACGGTGACCGCGCCGTGCAGGTTGGTCTCGACCATCGTCTTGAACGTGACGCCGAGGCCCTTGATGAGGCCGCGGCCGGGGAGGCTTGGCAAATCAGAACACCACCTTGAGAACGCCGGTTGCGAGGATGTTGAGGAGGGACAGGGGGATCAGCACCTTCCACGCGAAGGTCTGAAGTTGGTCTTCGCGGAACCGGGGAAACGTGAACCGGATCCAGAAGATGAGGAAGGCGACGACCATGATCTTGGCGCCGAGCACGAGCGGCCCCAGCAGGTCGCCGAGGGTGCCGCCCGGAAGGCCGGGCACGTACCAGCCGCCGAGGTAGAGGGTGGCGGCGAGGGCGGCGAGGGCGAAGGCGGTGCCGAACTCGGCCATGAAGAACAGCAGGAACCGGAAGCCGGAGTACTCGGTCATGAACCCGGCGACGAGCTCGGACTCGGCGACCGGCATGTCGAAGGGGGTCTGGGACAGCTCGGCCTGGGCGGCGGCGATGAACAGGATGAAGCCGACGAACTGGGTGATGATGAACGGGTTGCCGATGAGGTCGAAGCCGAAGATGGCGCCGTCGGCCTGGGCGTGCACGATGCCCTGAAGGTTCATGGTGCCGGCCTGGATGACGACGCCGACGACCGCGAGCACGAGCGGCAGCTCGTAGGCAATGAGCTGGCCCGCGGCCCTGAGCGCGCCGAGCAGGGAGTACTTGTTGGCCGACGCCCATCCCGCCATCAGCACGCCGATGACCGAAAGCGACGAGACGGCGAGGGCGAAGAAGATGCCGACGTCGAGGTTCTCGACCACGAGGGTGGGGCCGGCGGGCACGACGATGTAGATGAGGAACGTCGAGATCAAGATGACGATCGGCGCGAGGGCGAAGACGCGCCGGTCGGCGGCGTCGGGAATGATGTCTTCCTTCTGGAGGAACTTGATGCCGTCGCCCACGAGCTGGAACCAGCCGTGGAAGCCGCCTGGCTCCATCGGCCCGAGGCGGCTCTGCATGTCGGCCATCATCTTGAGCAAGAAGACGTAGCCGAGGATGACCGCGCCGGCCGGGATGATCATCAGCACGACGAGTGTCTTGATGGTGGTGAGCTGCCAGTACGACAGCGAGAGTGCGAGCAGTCCCATCTAGCCTTTGGAGCCCGCAGGGACGACATCGGCCGTTAACACGCCCGGGACAGTAGTGATCCGCCGGGCGCCCTGCCAATACCACGCCGTTGGTGGCCAAGGTGTTCAGGGTGTCACCAGACTAGACTTAGTCCGATGGTCAACCTGCACGAGGCGAAGACCCACCTTTCACGACTGGTGCAGCGGGCCGCCGCGGGCGAGGAAATCGTGATCGCCAAGGCAGGGGTGCCTATGGCCCGACTCGTGCCGTACACGACCGAAGCCGGGCCGCGCCGCTTGGGAATCTGGAAGGGCCGGGTGAAGATGGGCGACGACTTTTTCGACGCCGATGCTTCGATCGAAGAGTCCTTTGACCTTCCGTGAACCTCTGACCTTCTGTGAACCTCCTTCTCGACTCCCATGCGCTGCTGTGGGCGTTGGCTGGGGATGAGCGGATCCCCGCAGCCGCCCGCGACGCCATCACCGATTCAGCCAACCCGGTGATGGTGAGCGCGGCCAGCGTCTGGGAACTGTCGATCAAGCAGGCGCTCGGAAGGATTGACATCCCCGACGATCTGACCGATGCGATCCAGGCAAGCCACTTCGCTCCGCTTGCGATCACCCTCGAGCACGCAGTTGTGGCGGGCCGGTTGCCACCGCTGCACGGCGACCCTTTCGATCGGATGCTCGTCGCCCAGGCGACCGTCGAACGGTTGACGGTCGTGACCGTCGACGATCGGATCGGTCAGTACGACGTGCCGGTGCTGTGGGCATGATGGCACCGTCGGACGGGGTCGTTGTCGAAGCGGCTGGGCGCGAGATGGTGGTGACCCATCCGGAGAAGGTCTTCTTCTCCGAGCGGGGCGAGACCAAGCTCGACCTGGTGCGCTACTACTCGGCGGTCGAGGGGCCGTTGCTGGTGGCGATGGGTGGGCGGCCGGTGTTGTTGCAGCGGTTCCCCAACGGCGCGGGTGGGTCGTCGTTCTTCCAGAAGCGGGTGCCCGAGAACCGGCCCGACTGGCTGACGACCGCGGTGGTCTCTACGCCGAACGGCACGACGTCTGACGCCTTGGTCGTCACTGACCTCGCTCACGTGATCTGGGCCGTCAACATGGGGTGCCTCGGCTTCCACGTGTGGCCGTCGTTGGCGGCCGATCCTGAACACGCCGACGAGTTGCGGATAGACCTCGACCCCACGCCGGGTGTCGACTTCGCCATGCTGCGAGAGGCCGCCTCGCAGCTCAAGGTG
>JALZBN010000244.1 GCA_030947365.1 Actinomycetota bacterium | reverse complement strand
TTGAAGTCGGCCACCTCGGCGCGAGAGGTGCCGATGCAGGACTGGGACTCGGTACCGAAGGTGTTGTACTTCCACACGTTGGCGTCACAGCCGGCGGTGGCGTCGGCGAGGTCGACGGTGGAGTTTGCGAAGGCCTTGTTGAAGCGGATGGTGTTGGTGGAGCCTTCGATGCCGATGCCGGTGCCGGTGTTGTTGCGGACCTCGTTGGCGGTGATGGTCGTCGAGGTTGCCACCGACCTAGTGCGGATGCCGCCGAAGGGCCCGTTGTTCGTCACGTGGTTCTGCGTGATCGTGTTGCCACTGCCCTCAAAGACCTGAATGCCATCGCCAAAGGTGCCACTGCCGTCGGGACCGAGGTTGTCGTGGACACTCAGGCCGGTGACGGTCGCGCCGTTGACCTGCTCGAGATAGACGCCGTTGTTGAAGCCGGTGATCGTGCCGTTCTTAACCGTAAAGTTGTTCGCAGTTGGCCCGGCGCCGCTTGTGACATACACGCCATTAGTGGAGGTTTGGTCGTTCGGTTGGAGACCGTCGCCGGTGATGGTATGGCCGTTCAGGTCGATCGTGACGTTGTCGGCGGCGACGAAGATCCCGAAAGCAGACGACGACGTTGTGCAGTCGATGTCGGCTGAAAGAACAATGGTCGTATTCGAATCAACGATGACGCTGCCGCAACCCAGAACGGTGGCATGCGCGGGGGCCGCGATGAACAGACCTAACGATCCCACTCCTACGGCTGATGCGGCGCTGATAATGCGGCGGAGTTTCAGGGCATTCTCCTTCGGGTGAGGACGGGTGCTAATGAGGTGCGTTCGTAACGCCCCAGCGGCTCACCATACGGATCACCCCACAATCAGGGCATCACCCAAAGCATCGGTTGTTCTTCACTAGTTCTGACGACGGCGCGCCTCGCGTCCAAGCGCCGAGCGGGTGAGGGAACCCAACTTGTCACGAGCGTGATGCAACCGGTCGAGCACCGTTCCCGGGGCGATGAACAGGCGCTCGCTGATCTCCCGGTTCGTCAGTCCCTGTGCCACCAGCTCGACGACGGCCAGCTCCTTGTCGGTCAGCTGGGCCCACGCTTCGTCGCCCACGGCGACCCGTACTGCGGAAGGGTCGCCGGTACCACCGATGGCACCCTCTGAGGCCAGGCCGGCGCCGGTGGCCCACGCCTGAGCGAACGCGTCGGCCGGAAGACGCGTTTGAAGCAGCCCGAGATCGACGTCGTAGTGGGGATGGTCTAGCGGGAACTGGTGCAGTCCCTGCGCGTCACGCAACGCGGCGCCGGCGCCAAAGAGCGTCGCGCCATGGACGAACGACTCCTCGGCGACGGCCAGCCCCCCGAGGTCATCGAGGCAGTCGGCAACCCCGGCGGCGTCGCCTTCAGATTCGAACAATGTCAGGGCCTCCTCCAGATTGTCTTGGGCGGCCTCGACGCGGCCGCTGCGACGGAAGACGTCGGCCCTGATTGCCATCGCCCTGGCTACTTCGGCGCTACGACCCAGAGTTCGCGCGTAGTCCTCGGCCCGGTCGGCGAGATCTTCGGCGACAACGAGGTCGTGCTGTGCCGCGGCCACGCGGGCCAGGCTCAACCACATGGGAATGCTGCATTCGCCGGCTTGGGCGAGGATCGCCAGTGCCCGCTCGAGCAGGTCGCGAGCTTCGGCCAGGTGCCCACGCAGATGGGCCACCTTGGCCAGTTCGTGCAGGGCGAGCGGGACGGTTCCGATCGAATCTGCGCGCCGGGCCGCCTCGTAGGCCTCATCGAGATGCTGCTGCGCGGCCGACAAGTCTCCGTTCGCCGACGCGAGGCGTCCGATTCCCATCAATGCAGCCGTGCGTTCGGGACATGGGAAACCGGCGGTGGCTGATAGCGCCTCGTCGAACCGGTCTCTGGCATCGACGGGATCGGCACCCGACCGGGCCAGCCAGACCAGGGCATAGGCGAGGGCAATCGGGTCGCCAGAGGCCCGGGCGGTGGCAATCGCCTCCTCAACCCCAGTGCGGTCGCCACTTGCCGTTGCCAAGATGACCAACCCATAGGCCAGGCACCAGGGGTCGCCCGCCTCGCGTGCGAGCGTCACGCAATCACGAAGAACCTTGACCGCGTCGTCAGGAGCAGCTCCGTGCAGGGCGCAGCTTCCATTCACCAGCAGAGCCCGGGCGCATAGACCGGCATCGGAGGCTGGGGCCGCGATTTGAAGGCAGTCGAGGGCACGGGCGACGGCGGCGTCGGTGTCGCCTTGCACGTCGGCGAGGAGGGCGGCGCCGAACAGCGCCTTGGCCCGCACGATCGTCGCCTCGTTGGTTGAGACGCCGAGTGCCGCCGCAAACGACTTTCGCCCTTCGGTGAGGGCGTTTGTGGCGCGCCACCACAGGGTGAGACTCGAGGTGAGGCGCAGTGCTTGCTCGCCTTGGTGGTCGGTGACCAGCCAGTCGATGGCGGCGCGCAGGTTGTCGTTCTCGGCGTCGAGTGTGTGGATCGACTCGCGTTGGCGGGCGCCGGTCAGGTGCGGCTCGGCCTTCTCGGCAAGGGCGGTGGCCCAAGCGGCGTGGCGGTTGCGGGCTTCTGTTGTTTCTCCGGCGCGGGTGAGTTGGTCTCGGGCGAAGTGACGGACGGTATCGAGCAGGTCGCGGCGGCCGTTGTGGGCTACGAGCAGAGAATGGTCGACGAGCCTTCCGAGATGGTGGGCCACCTCGTCGGTTGCTACTTGCGTTCCCGCACAGACCGCGCGCACGGCGGCGGCAGTCGCTCCCCCGGAGAACACCGACAGTCGACGCAGCAGGGTTTGCTCGGCCGGCTCGAGCAAATCCCAGCTCCAGGCGACGGCGGCGTCGAGGGTGCGGTGCCTCGCCTCGGGTTGGCTCGGGTTGGCGACAACAGTTGACAGTCGTTGGTCGATCAGCTCGGCGAGTTGGCGCGGAGCCAGCA
>JALZBN010000243.1 GCA_030947365.1 Actinomycetota bacterium | reverse complement strand
GGGTTACCTCACACCGAATGAGTTCGAAGATCTACATTCACCCAAACCGGCGGCCACGTTGTCATAAGGCGTGGTCCACCCAACGGGGTCAATCGCAGGTGGTGCGCCCCCAGGGATTCGAACCCTGAACCCGCTGATTAAGAGTCAGCTGCTCTGCCAGATTGAGCTAGAGGCGCTTGATCTTTCAAGTGACACGTGTTGAGGGTGACCGAGGGGACTCGAACCCCCGACTTCCAGGACCACAACCTGGCGCTCTAACCACCTGAGCTACGGCCACCGTGAGGGGTCCAGCATCGCACACCGATCCTGCCCCGCCGGCCGGATTCGAAGCCACCTACGGGTTGCGCAGCATCTCCCGCAGCTTGAGTCCGTGCCAGGGCTTCATGCCCCAGGCCAGGAGCTGGCCCCGGGCGATGGCGTCCCACTTGCTCTTGCGACCCCAGGCCACGAGGAGGAACGCAGTGGGGTCGACGGAGAGATGGCAGTCGACCTTTCGGTCCGACGGGTCTTCCACCGATAACGAGCCGTCCTCGAACACGAAATATGCACGCCCCCCACCGCGAACCCGGATGTCGAGGCAAGAGCGCATCTGTCCGGCGACTTTCTGGTCGACCATTTGCTTGCCGAGCCCGCCGAGAACAGGAAACAGGAAGCCGTTCACCACCAAGTTGGTGTCGGAGCGCTCGAGTGGCCAGGGCAAGCCCTCGGCGGTGGCAATGTCGTTGCCGTGCACGATGATCTCGTTCAGCAGATGGCACGACAGGGTCGTCACCGGCACGGTGACCCCCTCGACCAGCCAAGCCCGGGAACCCTTGTTGCCGGATTCGCTCATGGCTGAGAGGAATTCGTCGGCGTTGGCGTCGATGCGGTCGGCCACCGTCTTCATGTCGCGGTCGGACTCACCGCCGACCATCATCCGGGTGATCGCGCCGAGGTCCCAGACGTCGCCTATCAGCGAGCCGCTGTCGCGCAACATGGCGGTGACGACGTTGAAGATATGGGATACGTGGACGGCGACGTCACCAACACTCCAGTCGCCGAGTGCCGGCTTCTCCGGATGCTGCACCGACCGCACAAGCTCACTCAGCCGAGCCGAGCCGCGCTTTACTGCGGCCAGTGCAGCCGCGCCGTCGACCTCCCCAACAGTCGTCATGAAATGAGCCTAGGGCTGACTACCGCTTCCAGACCCCGCCGGGCCGCAGAAACATCCCGATTGCGATAAGGACGAAGATGAGCAGCGTCGTCCACTCGGCCCCTCGCACGAAGATGTCGACGACTACGAGGATGATCGCCGCTGCCGACACACCCCAGTACGCGTATTCGCGAACGTCCGACGAGCCCGCGCCTGCCATGACGTCAACCTACGCCACCTACGGAACTGAAGCCGCGACCGGTGTCCGGACGATCCGCACCCGCGACTCCATCGGTGTCGACGGCGCCCATTTGCCGCTTTCAGGGGTCCAGGTCTGACCACTGAACGCAACCGAGGTAATTCGGAGTTGCTCCGCGTGACCGATCATCCATGAGGCAACCGCCCAGCCCCGGGCGGTCGGTAACGACGTCGCGAGTGTGGTCAGACCAAGCTCTTGGGACAACCTTTGGGCGAGCTGCTCCGTCGGTTTGGCGGCCTGAGGAACTTGCAGCTGGCAGGTGAAGCCGGCGGGGACCTGGCCGGTCAACGCCTGAGCGATGGCCCGAGCTTGAGCCTCCCATCGCGCGTAGGCGTTGGGGGCGGCGCTGCGCTGCACGTGTTGCGCCGCGTCGGTGACCGACAGCGTCTCCCATCCGTCGACGATGGCAAGGCGGCGGTAGAAGGCGGTGGCCGCGTACGTAGGAATGACGAGTTGGCTCGCCGGGCCCCAGCCCTGCGACGGCCTTTGCTGGAACAGCCCCACCGAGTCACGGTCGCCGTAGGTCAGGTTGTGCAGTTTTGACTCCTGGAGGGCAGCGGCGAGAGCGACGCTCACCGCGTGATCGGGCAGGCCCAGCCGTTTCCCGACGGCGGCGATCGTCGTGGCGTGCGCCGCCTGTTCCAAGTCGAGCTGGTACGTGGTGGTGCCGTCGGAGACTCGGCAGGTTGGAGCGCTCGCCGCCGGCGGTCCGGGATCTGGCGCGATGGCGTTGACGCCGATGAGAACGACGACGATCAGAATGGCGATCGCACCGAGGTGCCACAGGCGTAAGGGTCCGATCCGGCGGTTCACGAGCGCCTCTAGCCTTCCACGTGACGATGAGTGAACCGGGTCAAGCCCAACCGGCGCGCGACCGGCTATTGCCCTGGATTGCGGGCGAGCGTCTCGTGCGCGGCCTTGTGTTGGTCGCCGTCGGGGTAGTCCTGGTCACTCACGTCCATACCGACTGGGGGCAAGTGCTACGGGACGAGGCGGCGCGCTGGGGCTTCCATCCCGTGAACAACGGCATCGGTCGACTGCTCGAGAAGCTGAGCGGCGTCAGCTCTCGGCACATCGCGTTCTACGGTTCGGCCGCCATCGCGTATGGGCTTTTGGAGGGCGTTGAAGGCTACGGACTCTGGCGCCGGCGCCGCTGGGGCGAGTGGCTCACCGTGCTCGCCACGAGCCTGTTGTTCATCCCCGAGATCGCCGAACTGCTGAGCCATCCAACCGCGTTCAAAGTTGCCGCGATCCTCGTCAACGCCGGCATCGTCGTCTACCTGATTACTCGCTTGCGTGAGCCACGGCGCGCGCCGGCGCGGCCACTACCGTAGGGGACGGGCCGGCCAGCCCCCGTAGCTCAGTTGGATTAGAGCAGCTGACTTCTAATCAGCGGGTCGCAGGTTCGAGTCCTGCCGGGGGCGCCAATCCAATCGCGACGTAGTCCAGGGTGCCGCCAGTGTCGGTGTACTCCTGCAGGTCGATGCCCTCGGTGGACGACTTCTCGACGTTCTCCCCGACGCCGATCGCAAGCTCCTCGATAGCGAAGCCGCCCGCCGTGACG
>JALZBN010000242.1 GCA_030947365.1 Actinomycetota bacterium | reverse complement strand
GCCTTGGATGGAGCGGAACAACGGCCGCCAGCTCCTTGAAACGCCAGCCCTAATGGCGCGTTCCTGGCATGAACCGCCGCCGTCGCTTCGCCGAGCGGTGCACCGGATTGCCTGTGACCTGCGACTTTATGGTTGCAGCCCCAACGGGGTTCGAACCCGTGTCTCCACCTTGAGAGGGTGGTGTCCTAGGCCGCTAGACGATGGGGCCGTGGCCGGTTGAACAGTGTCGCACGGCTGGCTCGGGGGGGAGGACTCGAACCCCCAATAACAGGTCCAGAACCTGCTGTGTTGCCGATTACACCACCCCCGACCGGGTCGCAGAAGCCTACAGCTTCCTCACCCCTTTCCGCCCACGACAACTTCGTGCACACCGGCCTCGCGCCGGTAGCCGATGAGGCGCCCGACGGCGACGGCCGCCGTCTCGCGCACCATGTATTTGGCGGCGCTGAAACCGGAGATCGGGCTGGTCCTGGTGGGTGAGGCGTGGCCCTCGAGTCCGAGTTCGTCGGCCATCGCGCCGATGCGGTATGAGTGAAACGGGTCGGATACCAACAAGACCCGTTTGATGCCTCGGTCTTTCAGGAACGAGGCCGTGGCTGCGAGCGACTGCCACGAGGACTGGCCCGACACCTCCCGCAACACGTTGCCGTCTGGCACGCCGTGAGACGACAGATAGTTCGCCGAGGCTGTGGCCTCTGTGAACCGGTCACCCGGGAGACGGCCGCCCGTCACCACAATGACTGGCGCGAACTTGCGCCGATAGAGGTCGATGGCGTGGTCGAGCCGAGCCTTCAATACCGGCGACGGTTCGCCGTTGTACTGAGCGGTACCGAACACGACGATGGCTTGCGCCGGCTGGGCGTTGTCTTGGCGCGATGCCAACCACACCTGCACAAACGTCACCGCGACGTAGAGCACGAGAATTCCCATGACGCCGAGCGCGATCTTGATCGCGAGCTTCACGGCAGACGCTGACGGGCAGCTTGGAGTCGCTGGATGACGCGCTCCCGCCCGAGAACCACCAAGGATTCGAACAGCGGAGGGCCGACGGCGCGTCCGGTGACGGCGATTCGAATGGGAGCCTGAGCCTTGTTGAGCTTGAGCCCGTGGTGCTCGCCGATGGCGGCCGTCAGCTCATGCAGCGTGTCGCGATCCCAGACGCACGCGCCGTACTCGGCCACAGCGTCGTCGAGGAGTGGCGCGGCAGCTGGAACCCGAGCGCTCATCTTGTCCCACTCGTCCTTGTCGAGCGGGGGCTCCTCGAGAAAGAGGAAGTCGACCATCACGGGAACGTCGGACAGCGTGCGCACCCTCTCCTGTACCAGTGGCGCCATGGCGTTGAACGTCGCTAGGTCGAACCGCTCCGGTGGCCACGGAGGATCAGCCTCGAGCCACGGCAACGACTCGCGGACGAAGGTCTCGACCGGTAGCGCACGCAGATATTCCGCGTTGATGTGGCCCAGCTTCTGGACGTCGAAGAATGCCGGCGAGGGCTTGACGTCTTCCAAGCGGAACTCGCTGACGAGCTCGTCGAGAGGCACGATCTCTCGGTCATCCGCGGGCGACCAGCCCAGCAGCGCGAGGTAGTTGCGCATTGCCTCGGGGAGATACCCCTGCTCGCGATACTCCTCGACGGCCACGGAATCCCGGCGCTTCGAAAGCTTCCGGCGCTGCTCATCAACCAGCAAGGGCAGGTGGGCAAAGATCGGATCAGTGCCGTCACCGAGCATCCGGCGAACGAGCACCCCTTTCGGTGTCGAAGGTAGGAGGTCTTCGCCGCGAATCACGTGGGTGATGGCCATGTCGGTGTCGTCGACCGCGTTGGCCAGCACGAACGTCGGCGTGCCATCGGTGCGAAGGATGACGAAGTCCTCGAGCGCGCCGTTGTCGAACCGAACCTCGCCCCGGATGAGGTCTTGGACGACAGTCTCCCCTTCGTCGGGGGTGCGCAGCCGAACCGCTCCCGTCGCCAGCGCGCGGTCGCGACAGAAGCCGTCGTAGCCCGGAGTCTTCCCGGCGCGCTCACGCACCGCTTCCGGCGCGCAGTCGCAGTAGTAGGCGACGCCGGCCGCGAGAAGCTTGGCGGCCGCGTCACCGTAGAGGTGCAGGCGCGCCGACTGGCGAAAGGGTCCTTCGTCCCAGTCGAGTCCGAGCCATCGCAGCGCCCGCTCGATGCCTTCAATGAGGTCGTCACGCGAACGCGCCGGGTCGGTGTCTTCGATGCGCAACACGAGGGTGCCCCCCGTGTGACGGGCGTAGAGCCAGTTGAACAACGCGGCGCGGGCGCTACCGACATGGAGGAACCCGGTGGGCGACGGCGCGAAGCGCACCCGCGGGGTAGTCACAAACAGACACGCTACCGGTAGGCCGCCCCGCTACCCTCGCCATTCATGGCCAAGAGCGTCCTTACGTCGCAGTCCGACGACTATCCCCAGTGGTATCAAGACGTCGTCGCCAAGGCCGAGTTGGCCGACAACGGACCCGTGCGAGGCACGATGGTGATCCGTCCCTACGGCTATGCCATCTGGGAACGCATGCAGCGCGAGCTCGACGACCGCATCAAGGCCGCCGGCGCGAAGAACGCCTACTTCCCGCTGTTGATCCCCGAGTCGTACCTGCGCAAGGAGGCCGCCCACGTCGAGGGATTCAGCCCCGAGCTTGCCGTCGTGACACACGGCGGGGGCAAGGAGCTCGACGAGCCTGTCGTAGTGCGACCCACGAGCGAAACGATCATCAACGTGTTCTTCGCCAAGTGGGTGCAGAGCTACCGCGACCTGCCCCTGCTCATCAACCAGTGGGCCAACGTGGTGAGGTGGGAACTGCGTCCTCGCATCCTCTTGCGGACAACCGAGTTCCTCTGGCAAGAAGGTCACACCGCGCACACCACCCAGGCGGACGCCGGCGCGTACGCACTGCGCATCCTGCGCGACGTCTACGAGGATTTCGCCGTACGGGTCATGGG
>JALZBN010000241.1 GCA_030947365.1 Actinomycetota bacterium | reverse complement strand
ACGAACGGCCCGACGACTTCGGAATCGACGCCTCGGGCCGCCTGGCCACGATGCGTGACGAAGAGCGGTGAAGCTCTACCTCGACTCTTCGGCCATCGTAAAGCTCGTCCAACAGGAGCCCGAGTCGGACGCTTTGCGCCGGTTCCCGCGGCGCCATCGCACCGACGAGCGGGTCACGAGCACGCTGGCCCGGGTCGAGGTCGTCCGTGCTGTACTACCTGCGGGAGCGACAGCCGTATCGAAGGCCCGCCGCCAGCTCTCCCGCCTCCACCAAGTAGCACTTGATGTCGACGTCCTCGACCGAGCGCCACGCTAGCGCCGGCCTCGTGCGTAGTGTGGACTCGGTGCACATCGCGTCAGCCGAGTTGCTGCGCACCGACCTCCGTTCCGTAGTCACCTACGACCACCGGATGACAGCTGCGGCTGCGGAGATCGGCTTGCCAGTCGACGCCCCGGCCTGAGCAGGTAGAGATCGGGCTCTCAACCAGGGCTCGCCGAAGCCGGGCGGCGGGCGCCCGGGTCTGACCAGTGGACCCACCGGTTCCTACGACGCGTCCAGTGGCGCGTTCAGACTCGAGTGGACCAGCCAGATCGTCGGCGGGCCGTTCAACAACTTCACGGGCCAGTGGCACCTGTCGGGGACGTTCGTTCCCGCGGCCGGTTCGGCCAGCCCGGCGGCGGCCGCGCCGCGTGATGCGTCGGGCGGTTCGTCGTCGTCAGTGACCGCAGCAGCGCCAGCTCCG
Source organism: Actinomycetota bacterium (assembly GCA_030947365.1). Taxonomy (GTDB): domain Bacteria; phylum Actinomycetota; class Acidimicrobiia; order Acidimicrobiales; family AC-14; genus JALZBN01. The sequence goes on along the minus strand of JALZBN010000241.1, from coordinate 2,220 downwards.
GCGGCAACTCCCGATGCCAGTACGACTGCGACACCCAGCGAGAGCACGGTGACCCCTCAAGGAGACCTGACCCTGCCCGCGCCGGCGACACCTGGTGGCACGGGCGAAACTCGATTGGCGACGACGTCGTTCACCCGCACGACCACGTCCGTGCCGCTGTGGATCGGGTTCGTGCTCATCGCCGTCGGCATCGTGATCGTTGCCAGCGCCGCCGCCGGGCGCGCCGTATCGCGGCGGCTCAACGGTCTCGCCACGTGAGCACGCCCCTGCCAGGCCACCGGCGTCGAGCGCTTGTCGCGGTGATCGCCATCGGTCTCGGACTTGCCGCCGCACCGGTCTTCTTCCAGATGTTCACTCGCGCGCCGGGTGGCGGCGACATGATCACCAGCTTCCGGGCCTACATGACCGAGGCGCGGATCGATCAATTTCAGGGCTACCTGGGTGAGATCTCTGCGGCACAGCGGGAGACGGCGACCAATGACGTCACATCGGGTAACCGATATCCGGCTGTCGCCGAGTTCAAGCGCAAGTGGCCCGGGATCAACAGCGACATGACCGCGATGCTCACGACCATGCGGGCCAACATCGACAACTACAACGGTGTCGCCGCGCTACCTCCGTTCTGGCTCTTCCCGTTCTTCTTCGTACTACCCGGGCTCCTCGTTGCCGGCGCCGCGACTTGGACGCTGGTCGCCGACCGCCGGGACGCGCCCGTGGGGCGACGACTCGCGGTGTTGTCCGGCCTGGGGCTGGCCATCGTCGCCGCGCCGCTTGTGTTCCAGATGTTCACGCGCGCGCCGGGCGGCGCGGAGATGATCGACGCGTTCCGTCCCCTCATGACGGACACCAAGGTGACGAAGGTGCAGGGTTACTTTCTCGTCATCGGGTCGGCCGAAGGCCAGTTCCGCACCGAGCTCTCGCACCAAACTGCGGCCCTTCCGGCCGTCGGACAGCTCAGCAGAGACTGGCCCCACATCTCCGCGGAGATGGCCCCGATGATCGGCACGATGGCCGACAACCTCGACAACTTCAACGGCGTGGCTGCCCTCCCCCCGTTCTGGCTCTTTCCCTGGTTCTTCGTCGTGCCCGGCCTGCTGATCGCGGGACTAGCCGAGGCGGCCCGCCGACGCACGAAGGTGCGACCGGCAACGGAGAACCTAACCGCGGCGTCGCCACCGTCACCCACCCCGATCGAAAGGAGTCTGACGTGACCCGCCTCCGCGCCCTGCTGGCTTCACTTGCCGTCTTGGCATTGACTGCTGCCGCCTGTAGCGGATCGAACAATGCCAAGCCAACCGCCTCCGGTAGCGAACTCGTTGGTCTGTTCAAGATCGACGCCGGCCAGTGCGAAACGACAGGTGCCGCGGGCTCCTCATTCCGCATGGTTCAGCCCGGTGGCACCGTGTCCGCGGGACCCTTTGTCGCCAACGGCGACTCGCCGTGTGCCGACAAGACCTGGACCACGCTGTCCCCGGGAACCGACGGTGGCCTGCGCACGAGCGCGTATCAGGCTCAACCCGGCGCGCCGTTCGACCCCAACGGCGACTCGGCGTCGGCGGCGATCCTCGAACCGCAGAAGTTCTTCGCCGTGGCCTTCGGTCCGTCGACGAACGCCAAGGACCCCCAAACCGGCGCGTCGGTCGCGACACCCAAGGTCGCCGTCTCCGGCACCTCACTGAGCGGTGATATCCGGGCCTTCTCGGTCGCTTGGAACGGCCAGCAGTTCAACCAGGGCTCACCCAAACCCGACGGATCCGCCCCCGGAGGCACCTCGCCCCTCACCGGCACGTATGACCCCGCGTCGCACGCGTTCACGCTCAGCTGGTCGAGCCAGATCGTGGGCGGCCCGTTCAACAACTTCACCGGCACCTGGAACCTGAGGGGCACCTTTGTCCCGGCCTGAGGTGTCGGAAGGAAAGCAGTCGGTGTTCGCCTTCCCCGACCCCGTCAACGAGGTCTCGGCGCGCCTCGTGGCAACTGGCGTGGTGGTGATGAGCCTGGCGACGGTCGGCTTCGACCTGTCCTGGATGACGGCGGTCATTGCCTATGGCTTCGTCGCCCGTGTCCTTACCGGTCCGACGCTCAGCCCGCTCGGGCAGTTGGTCACCCGGGTCATCACGCCCCGTCTCGGCGTTCCGCCCAAGTACGTACCCGGCCCACCCAAGCGCTTCGCCCAGGGGATTGGCGCGGTCCTATCGGTGGCTGCGGCGGTGTTGGCTC
>JALZBN010000240.1 GCA_030947365.1 Actinomycetota bacterium | reverse complement strand
CGTCCCGCCATTCGATCGTGGGAGGGATCGGGTCGATCACCGTAAGGACGACACGGCGCGCCGGACCGCGACCTCGAGGCCTCCGGGGTCGAGCTGGGCTTGAGTCCCGAGAAGGACGACCAACCCGGTGCCGCCGGCGCGCCCGAGCTGACGAGCGACGTCGTCGGGCCCGAGGCCGCCCCCAAGGGCCACGAACGACGGGGGCGCCGTCCCACACGGCCCCCGCGCCGCGACCACGTTGGCGTCGACCTCGTCGTCGGTATCGAACAGCTTGCCGCCATACGCGCCGGCGATGACGTAGTCCGCGCCGCACAGGCGCGTCAGCTGCGCCAGCACCGAGCCGCTCGCGCCGAACCTGTCGTTGCGCGCCAAAGGACCAGACCCAGCCCGGTGGGCGAGTACCGGCACGCCAAGCGCGGCTCCCCGCAGCGCGACGAGCGCGCCGAGCCCCATGGCGAACGGGTTCAGAAGCAGACCAGTGGCCCCCAGCTCGACGGCGCGCCTAGCCCGCGCCAGCAACGACTCCGACGGCCCGGTCACGTTGGCGCAGTAGACGACGCCCGGCTCCAGCACCTTGGCCACCGCCGCGACCCGTTCGTCGAAACGGCACCACGGAGGATCGCCAAGCGTCTCGTCGTCCTTGATCAACGCCGCTCCCCCACCAACAGCGGCGCGCGCCACCTCGGCGACCTCGTGTGGCACGAGGCCGAGTGACGGCTTGACGATGACACCCACCACGTTGCCAGCGGAGCCCGAAGCGCCAAGGGCAGGGCCCGGCAGCATCCCATCGGGCAGTTCGAGCTCGACCAGCCGGCAACGGCTGAGCGCGCCGACCTCCATGGCCTCGCCGGCGACAAGCGCCGACACGAGCAGGGCAATGTCGCCGCCCCAGTTGTCGTCGGGGATGTCGAGCACGATCCGGTTTCTCTCACGGCCGATCTCGCGAGCGCGCCACTCGGCAAACGCCTTGTCGAATTCCGGCGGCTCGATTTCGAACGTCGCCCGGATCACAGGCCAGAGCCTACGGGCGACAACCTAGGATTTCGCCAATGGCTCACACCGGACTGCGACAGTTGGTGCCAGCCGTCTCGAGAATCGACGTTCGCGAGTTCACGTGGGTCGGTGGCGCCATGCTCGCCACCGCCGCCGTCCTACCTGCGCTCCCTGGAAACCCCGGCCTCCCGTGTCCGCTGCGCACGATGACCGGCGTGCCCTGCCCCTTCTGCGGGATGACGACGAGCGTCGAGGCAACCGTGCACTTCCACTTCGCCGACGCGCTGGCGGCCAACCCCGCGGGCATCCTCCTCGTGATCATCGTCATTGTGCTGCTCGTACTTCGACCCAAGACGATCCCGGTACCGATGAGCCTCGCGGTACTAGCGCTCGGGCTCATGTGGGCCTTCGAACTACAGCGCTTCGGTTTCTTCTAGCCCCGGGGGACCAGTTAGCCGCGCTTGGCGGCGCGCCGGCGGTCGGGCTCGGCGAGCAGGCGCTTGCGCACACGCACCGACACGGGCGTGATCTCCACCAGCTCGTCGTCGGCGATGAACTCCATCGCCCCCTCGATCGTGAGCACGCGGGGCGGCGTCAGTTTGATGGCGTCGTCGGCGGCGTGCGTGCGGATATTGGTCTTCTGCTTCTCCCGGGTGGCGTTGACTTCCATGTCGCCGGGTCGGGAGTTCTCACCCACAACCATCCCGGCGTAGACCGCGGTGCTGGGCTCGACGAACAGTTCGCCACGCAGCTGGAGGTTGTCGAGGGCGTAGCCGGTGACCGCCCCTTGGCGGTCGGAGACCATGGCGCCGCCCTTGCGGTGGGGAAGCTCACCCGCCCACGGCGCCCAGCCGCGGTGGCGCGTGTGCAAAAGGGCAGTGCCCCGGGTCGACGTCAAAAGCTCGGAGCGAAAGCCCAACAGGCCACGCGCCGGCGCTTCGAAGCTCATCACGGTGCGCCCGGGGTCGCCGGGGCGGAGGTCGACGACGACGCCCTTGCGCGGGGCGAGAGCCTGCGTGACCGTGCCGACGTGGTCGTCGGGCACGTCGACGACGCCTTCCTCAATCGGCTCGTGGCGCTTACCGTCGATCTCGCGGGTGACGACCTCGGGGCGGCTGACCTCGAGCTCGTAGCCCTCGCGGCGCATTGACTCGATGAGCACGGCAAGCTGGAGCTCGCCTCGGCCTGCGACCTGAATGATGTCGGGCGAGTCGGTGTCTTCGATGCGGATGGCCACGTTGCCCAGAACCTCGCGGGCGAGACGCTCGCGCAGATGCCGAGAGGTGAGGTACTTGCCGTCGCGGCCGGCCAGCGGCGACGTGTTGACGCCGAACGTCATGCGCAACACGGGTTCGTCGACGGTGAGGCGCGGGAGCGGATCAGGGTCGGAGGGATCGGTGAGGGTGTCGCCGATCTCGATCTCGGGGAAGCCCGCGATCACGAACAGGTCTCCGGCTCCGATCTCGTCAACCGGCACCCGGCTGAGCCCCTCGACGGCCAGTAGCTGCGCCGGCTTGCGGGCCACGGCGGGCCCGTCGGCGCGGACGACGGCCATGGGCTTGCCGGCGTGCAACGTGCCCCGCACAACCCGGCCGATCGCCAGCCGGCCGACGTAGTCGGAGGCGTCGAGGTTGGTGACGAGCGCTTGAAGCGGCGCGGCGGGGTCGCCCATCGGCGGCGGGATCGTGGCCACGATTGCATCCATCAGCGGCGCCAGGTCGCCCCCGGGATCGGGGATCTTCACGCCCTCGGCCGCGAGCCCTTCGCGGGCAATAGCGGAGATGACAGGAAACTCGATGTGGTGGTCGGGCACTTCGAGGTCCATGAAGAGCTGGTAGATCTCGTCGAGCACCTCGTCGGGACGGGCGTCGGACCGGTCGACCTTGTTGAGCACGACAATGGCCGGGAGGCCGGCGGCCACCGCCTTCGACAGCACGTAACGGGTCTGAGGCAGGGGTCCCTCAGCGGCGTCGACGAGCAACACA
>JALZBN010000239.1 GCA_030947365.1 Actinomycetota bacterium | reverse complement strand
GCCGAGCGGATCAGTGTCATCGTCCGCTGTCACAATCATGGTGGCTTCCTCCGTGAGGCACTCATGAGCATCAACGCTCAGAGCCGCGCCGTCGACGAAGTCGTGGTTGTGAACGACGGCAGCACCGACGAGACCTCGGAGGTGCTAGACGAGTTTCGGCGGGAACGGCCGGGTCTGATCGTTGTGGATCGCCGTCCGGCCAGGGGTCCGGCGCGCAGCTTCAACGACGGCGTCGCTGCCAGCTCCGGTGACCTCATCATCGCTCTTGATGCCGATGATCGCTTCCCCCCGGACTATGTCGAAGAGCTGGCGACAACCCTGAAGGATCCCGGCATCGACTTCGCCTACGGCGGCGACCGAGTCTTTGGCAGCGAGACCTCATCCAGGTCGGCAATGCCCTTCGACAAGGATGAACTAATGGTGGAGAGCTTCGTCAACGTATCGTCGCTCTTCCGACGCTGGATCTTCGACGCCACTGGCGGTTTCCGACCAGAGCTCGACGCGCTCGGTCTCGAGGATTGGGAGTTCTGGGTCCATGCCGTCGAGTTGGGGGCGACCGGCCGAGCTGCCAACGCTTGCCAGCTTGAATACCGCCGGCATGAGGGGGGATCACGGAATAGGAATGGTCGCGCCCGGATCCTGCGAGCCCACATCCTCATATGGCGTCTACATCCGACGCTGATGAAGCCCCGACACCTCCTCAGATGGATGGTTCGAAGCGCATCACGCAACGCCACGCGCCTCGTGAGGGGGCAGTGACGCACGGCACCCCCCTCGTCTCGATCGTGACGCCGACGTTCGGCATGGCCGACCGCCTTCCCGTGTGCGTCGGTAGCGTGGCCGACCAGGACTATCCGCACATCGAGCACATTGTCGTGGATGGCGGTTCCTCTGACGGCACCACCGACTACCTGGCTTCGAAGCCGCATCTGCGGTGGATCTCCGAGCCTGACAACGGCCAGAGTGACGCCTTGAACAAGGGTTTCGCAATGGCGGCTGGCGAGATCGTCACGTGGTTGAACGCCGACGACGCGCTGCTGCCCGGCGCGGTGACCGCCGTTGTTGATGCCCTTCGGTCCCATCCCGACGCGGAATGGGTCTACGGAGATCTCGAGGTGCAACGGGGCGCCGAGCGATGGGTGAGCAAGCCGGCGTCGCAGCTATTGGCGACCTCGTTTCGGAGGGGAAATGTCATCTCTCAGCCGGGAACGTTCTTTACTGCTGCTGCGCTCAAACGGGTCGGTGGCATCGACGAGAACTTCAACCTGACCATGGACTTCGAGCTGTGGCTCCGGTTCATGGAGGCCCAGGTTCAGGCCATCTACGTTCCCGTCACGCTTGCGACGTTCGAGGTACACGAGGGCTCGAAGACGGGCAGCGAGGGTGGCCTCGCCTTTGCGCTAGAGGAATTCCGAGCCCTCCAGAAGCATGGGCAGCCCCACGCCGCGGCCATGGCCATCGATCACTGGTACTGGGACGAGACCCTGTCGGAAATGGTCGAGCTGCTGTCACACGGGCGCTACCGAGAGGCCAGACGGGTCGCCAATGACGCTCGGCCGAACCTTCACCCCGTGTTCGGACGGCCTCGGCTGTTCCTGTGGGCCGCCCGCATCTCCCCTCGTGCGGCTCGGTACTTGGCCCGTCTGAAACGGACCCGCCAGATGTGACGGGCGAGGCGCGTTGCTTAGGGCAGCGTAACGAGGTCGTCGCGGTGGACGACCTCGTGGGGCATGCCGTCTGGAAGGTCGGTCGTCCGCTTGCCGGCGACCTCCACGAGATCGGCGGAACCGACCTGCACAAGGCCCTTGGCGAAGACACGACCATCCGCGCCGGCGATCTCGACCGCGGCGTCCACCTCGAACTTCCCCTTCACCTCGACCACCCCCGCCGCGAGTAGCGACGTGTGCCGCTCCACCAAGGCGCGCCGCGCGCCGTCGTCGACCACCACAGTGCCCGATGCCCGCACGGCGAACGCGATCCACAGCTTGCGGGCCGGCAGTCGGCGATCATGCGGGAGCACGACGGTGCCTACTCCGGAAACCCCGTCGATTGCGCCGGTTAACACCGCGGGACGATCCGCGCCGGCGATGACCACCCGCACCCCCGACCATGCCGCGATCTTGGCCGCTGCCAGCTTCGACGCCATCCCCCCGCTCCCCCGCTCAGTGCCAGCGCCTCCGCCCGCGACCCGCTCGAGCTCGTGGTCAACCTCGACGATCTCCTCGATAAGGGACGCATCTTCGTCGAGCCGCGGGTCGCCGCTTAGGACGCCGGGAGTGTCGGTCAACATCACGAGCACATCAGCACCGACGAGGTTCGATACCAGCGCGGAAAGCAGGTCGTTATCGCCGAAGCGGATCTCGTCGTCGGTGACGGCGTCGTTCTCGTTCACGACGGGAACCACCCCAAGATCGAACAGCCGCCGCATGGTGCCCGTGGCGTGAAGGTATTGCGATCGCTGAATGAAGTCGTTGGGAGCGAGTAGCACCTGGCCGCCGACGAGGCCGTGGGCGGCGAGGGCGTCGTCGTAGACCCGCATCAGCCGGCTCTGCCCCACTGCCGAAACCGCCTGAAGCGTGGCGATATCAGCAGGACGAGACGCGCCCAAGCCGAGAGCAGGGAGCCCCGCCGCGATCGCGCCGGACGTGACGATCACGATGCGATGACCCAGCCCCCGCAGCGCGGCCACTTCGGTGCAGAGCTTGTCGACGGCGGCGCCGGCGATCTCACCCTCGTCGTCGGTAATAGACGACGTGCCGATCTTGGCCACGATGATCATCGCCGTCGGCGCCCGCCTTCGGCCGCCGGCCGCTCGTACTCGCCGCCCACGTCGCCATCGTTCCTGTACTCGAACGTGAGCCGACCGATGTGAACCGTGTCGCCCTCCCGCGCGCCGGCGCGCGCCAGGGCCCGGTCGACCCCGAGCCGGCGCAGTCGGTTGTGGGCATAGGCGAGGGCCTGGGCGTCGGTCAGGTCGCTCAGGGCGACGGCGCG
>JALZBN010000048.1 GCA_030947365.1 Actinomycetota bacterium | reverse complement strand
GAATCGAACCAGCGACCTCACCCTTATCAGGGGTGCGCTCTAACCGACTGAGCTATAGCCCCATAAAACCGCAGGTCAGAGGGCGTTTCAGCCGAAATCTCGTCCAGCACAGTGTTTCTTCGGCGCACAACTTGACTCGCCCCGATGGCCGCTAGACGACCTGATCGATTCATGGCGCCTGAGTCTATGGTTACGAACCGCGCCCCGCGCACGCAGGCGGTGCCGTCCGGCCTGACACGCGAGAGTTGGCCCGCCGGGGGGACTTCGGCCGTAGCATTTCGTTCTCTACACTAGACAGGTCATGACAAGGCTGACGATCGAGATCGACGAGGAGGTCGCCAAGCGGGTGGACGCGGCGGCGGCCGATCGCGGCTTGACGCGGGAGGCGCTCGCTGCCGAAGCACTGAATGAGAAGTTTTCGTCCCGCCGCCGAGTCGGCTTCGTCAGCATCGGCTCCTCCGGTGATCGCGGCGGTGATATCGCCCGGCGCCACCACGAAATCATCCACGAGAACTTCGCTAACAAAACCGCCCGCGACGTCTGAGCGGAGCTGCAGTGGTCGTAGTCGATACGAGCGTTCTGTTCGCCGCCGCCGACGACCGCGACGGAGATCACGCAGCATGCGTCGATGTCGTCGAGACGCGGTCCGCGGACGAGCTCCTCGTTCCCGCCACCGCCGTAGTCGAGACGGCGTGGCTGATCGCCGACCGGCTGGGTGACGCAGCCGAGCATCGCTTCATCGCATCGATCGTCGCCGGCGATGTGACAGTCATCGAACTGACGGGCGCCGACTACCACCGCTGTGCCGAACTGCTTGCCACCTACGAGGATCTGCACCTGGGCCTGGTCGACGCGTCATTGGTCGCTATCGCAGAGCGCTTCGACGTGGTCCGCGTCGCCACCCTCAATCACCGTGATTTCCGCGTCGTCCGTCCCCGCCACATCGAGGCCTTCGAACTCATCCCGTGAGTTCCAGTAGCTCGTCGCAATCGAACTTCCACACCTGTGCGGTCGCCGCTACGACGTCGAGGAGCTCAAGCAGAGGCGCCGAGGTCGGCCTCTACTCGGAAGTGGTCCGGCCGAGGTGGTTCCGGTACGTCTCGACCGAGACCTCAAGCGGGCGGTTGAAGCCCGCGCCGAAGCGGACCACACCGGCACGAGCGAGATCCTCCGGTGCGGCGATCCGGCGATTTCTCGAGGTGGCCTGACCACGGTGCAGGCGGCGCAGGGCCCTGGTCGGTGCAGCACCTCCTCGCCGAAGAAATGTCTCAGGTCTGGCGCATCTTGGCCTTGAGGAAGTTCGTGATGGTCGTCGTGGCGGTTGGAACCTTGTGCGCCTTCTTGACGTGCTCGGCGACGATGAGCACAAGCTCTTCCTTCGTCGCCGCGGTCGCCTGCCACCTGCAGGCATGCCCGATATCTCTTCACCTGAATTGAAACGCCATTCTGGTGCTCCTCGCTGGCGTCGACTGAACGGTATACGGGACGGTCGCCCGTTCCGTACGGGTGGGTCGAGAACCGACCCGTCAGACCTCGCGGCCCCGCTTGGGCACCCAGCGGGCGATGGCCCTCGGGTCGTCGCCGGGCGCAGCCGCGGCCGGCGATCGCGCCGGCGCGCCTTCGTCGGCAGCGGGAGCAACAGCCCTTCTGCCGGTGACCTCGCTGGCAGGAAGCATGACCGGTGCCGGTGCAGGCGCGCCGGCGGCGGACAACGTCTGCTCGTCGTCAACGATTATCGCCATCCCACCCACGATCTCGGCAATGAGGTTGTACACGACGGCCAGGAACAGGTTGAGTGCAGTACCCAGGATCACCATGACCACCGCCGCGGCGGCGGCGACTTTCAGCACTTCCCCGCCAACGAAGTGGAACTTGTTCGAGGCGATCAGGTCACCGATGAAGCGCTCGACATTTCCCCGCACTCCGACCACGGTGGCGACGAGCCAGAGCACGATGCCGGCCACGAACGCGATGCATGCCAGGGTGAGATAGAAGAACGCCGAGAACCGAAGGACCGAGCCGGTGTCGATATGGCGCACGACGCGCCGACTCCGTCGTACCCGCATCGACACGGGGGGACGGACCTCTGCCGGTTGCTGGGCCGCGGGCTTGGGGACTCTCGTGCCCGTGGGTTTCCTGGCCTGGCCGCGCCGCCGCTTCGACATTGCCACTGAAACTACTTGCACACCTCGAAGTGCACAGGGTCAGCCTCAGGAAAGGGGTGGCAGAGACCCGCTTGGGTACCCACACGTACCAAGTCGGGCACGACCTCAGGAGGGACGTCGATGGCCAGACCCTGCTCGTGCATCGACGAGCCGGGCGGCGCGACGGGGTAAGGATTGTTGGCCCGGTTGGCGTAAAGGCGCTCCTGGTCTTGGCGAGACCGGTACCCGGAGGTGATCGGGATCTGGTGGCCGAGGATCTGCTCGGCCCGCGCCAGGGCCGCCTTCATCGCCGGCGCCAGGCCCTCGCGACTGCCCGACCCACCAGGCTCGCCGGAACCACCCGATCCGGACCCGCCTTGGCGGCGCGCCTTTCCGGTGGCCTGGGCCGGCCCCAACTCGACGACGACCCTCGTATCGCTGTCCTTTTGCTCGAACGACACCAGCCGCGCCCCGTTCGCGGTCGCCAGCGCTTCTGCCGCCTCCCGTCCGTCAGCCGCGCCGGCCAGTGCCGCCGCGTCCGCTGCGGTCTGAGCGTCGGCACGCGCCGCGGCGGCACCTCCCATCCTTCCCAATGCCAGCGCCAATACGCCGACCAGTACGACAATGAGTGCCGCAATGGGCACCATCGATCCTCGTTCTCGTTCCACTTCCCCTCCCGCGCCGGCGCGCCGGATTCAACGGGGGGAAGTGCCCAGCGGGGAAGCGCAGGCGGGAAGCGAAAGCTGTGAGGCTTAGTCGCCGTTGGTGAACAGCACGGGAGCAACACCGGCGACGGTCTGGCCCTCGTCGAGATTCATGACCTTCACTCCGGTGGCGTCGCGGCCCTGCGAAGAGATCTGGCGCACAGCGGTGCGGATAGTGGTGCCGCCAGAGGAGATCATCAGCACCTCGTCGTCGAGGCCCGCCATGAAAGCGGCGACAACCGACCCGCGCCGCGCCGTGAGCTTGATGCCCTTGACGCCCATGGTGCCCCGACCCTTGCGGGGGTACCGGTCGAGCTTGGTGCGCTTGCCGTAGCCGCTGTCGGTGATGATCACGATGTCGACGTCGTCGCGGGTGACGTCACACGACACGACCTCATCGCCCTGTACCTCCCGCTCTGAGGCGCCGCTCGGGCGTTCACGAAGTCGCATGCCGATCACGCCCTGGGCGGCGCGGCCCGTGGGTCGCACCTGATCCTCGAAGAAGCGAATCGTCATGCCGGTGCGGCTCACCATGAAGATGTCGTCGCCTCCGCCGGTCTGGATGACCCGGACGAGCTCGTCGCCTTCCTTGAGGTTGATGGCGATGATGCCGTCGCGCCGCGACGAGTCGTATTCCATGAACTTGGTCTTTTTCACCTGGCCGTGCTTGGTGGCGAAGAACAAGAAGCGACTGGTCTCGTAGTCGCGCGTGTCGATGATGGCCTGGATGCGCTCGTCGGGAGCGAGCGGCAGCAAGTTGACGATGGCCGTACCGCGCGCCGTGCGCTCCTTGATAGGGATTTCGTGGGCCTTCAGGCGGTAGACCCGACCCCGGTTCGAGAAGAACAACAAGTAGGCGTGCGCCGTCGTCGAGATGATCTGGGTGACGTAGTCGTTGTCGCGCAACTTGGCCGCCTGGACGCCACGACCGCCGCGGCCCTGCATGCGGAACGCATCGGCCTGCACGGCCTTGATGTAGCCCGAACGGCTCATGGTGACCACGAGCTCTTCGTCTTCGATGAGGTCTTCGAGGTCGAGCTCGCCCGGGTCGAGGGTGACCTTCGACCGCCGGGGCTGGCCGAACGTCGAGCGGATCTCGGCCAGCTCGTCCTTGATCACCTGACGGAGACGGCCCGGGTCGGCCAGGATCGCCTCCAGCTCGGCGATGGTCTGCCGCAACTGGGCCAGCTCCTCCTCCAGCTCAGACCGACCCAGCCGGGTGAGGCGGCCCAGGGTCATGTCGAGGATGTGGTTGGCCTGGATCTCGGTGAACTCGAACGGCGTGGCCATGAGGCCGGCGCGGGCTTCAGACCGGTCGGCTGACGCCCGAATCAGGGCCACGATCTCATCGATCATGTCAAGGGCCTTCAGGTACCCCTCGACGATGTGGGCTCGGGCCCGAGCCTTGTCGAGGCGGTGTTGTGACCGCCGGGTGATGACCTCGACTTGGTGGGCGACATACGCGGTAAGAACCTCGGCCAGGTTGAGTGTGCGGGGCACACCGTCGACCAGCGCAACTGTGTTCACACCGAAGCTCGTCTGCATCGGCGTGTGCTTGTAGAGGTTGTTGAGCACGACACCCGCGTTGGCATCGCGCTTGAGCTCGAACACCAGTCGGGGCTTGCGTCCGGCGGAGTCGTTCTGGATGCGGCGGATACCTTCAAGCTCACGGGCATTGACCAGCTCCGCAGCCTTGCGCTCGATCACCTTTACCGATGTTTGGTAGGGGAACTCGGTGACGACGATGCGCTCGCCGCCGGCACGCATCTCCTCGATCTCGGCTACGGCGCGCATCTTGATGGAGCCGCGGCCGGTGCGGTAGGCGTCCATGATGCCCTGCCGTCCCAGAATCAACGCCCCCGTAGGGAAGTCGGGGCCCTTGACGAACGCCATGAGCTCGTCGGGGGTGGCCTCGGGATGATCGATGAGGTGGACGGTGGCGTCGATCACCTCGGCGAGGTTGTGTGGCGGGATGTTCGTGGCCATTCCCACCGCGATGCCTTGGCTGCCATTGACGAGGAGGTTGGGAAAGCGCGCCGGCAACACCGATGGCTCCCGCTCGCGGCCGTCGTAGTTCTCGACGAAGTCGATGGTGTCCTCGTCGATGCCGGCGAGTAGCTGCATGGCGATCGGTGCCAGACGGCATTCCGTGTAGCGCTGGGCGGCCGCGCCGGTGTCGGGGTCGGGCGAGCCGAAGTTGCCGTGCCCGTCGATGAGGGGGTGGCGCAGGCTGAAGTCCTGCACCATGCGGACGAGAGCGTCGTAGATCGCACCCTCGCCGTGGGGGTGGTACTTACCCATGACGTCACCGGTGACCCGGGCGCACTTGGTGTGGGGCCGGTCGGGACGCAGGCCCTCACTGAACATGCTCCACAGGATCCGGCGGTGCACCGGCTTGAGGCCATCGCGTACGTCGGGCAGTGCACGCGACACGATGACCGACATGGAGTACTCCAGGAAGGAGCGCTCCATCTCCTCCTGAATCTCAATGGGCTCAACGGAGCCAAATTCAAGCGGCGGCGTCTGATCAGACATCAGATGTCTAGGAACCTCACGTCTTTGGCGTTCGTCTGGATGAAGTTCTTGCGCACTTCCACGTCGTCGCCCATGAGGATGGAGCACACCTCGTCGGCGACAGCGGCCTGCTCGACGGAGATCTGCAGAAGAGAGCGACGGGAGGTGTCCATCGTCGTCACCTTGAGCTCGTCGAAGTCCATCTCACCCAACCCCTTGAGCCGGGGGAAGTCGTTCTTGTGGTTGGGGTGCTCCTCGAGGAACCGGGCCTTGGCCGCGTCGTCCTTCAGGTAGACCTTCTCCTTGCCGACCAGGGTCGAGTACAGCGGCGGCTGAGCCGCGTACACGAAGCCGCCCTCGACCAACGCCTTCATCTGGCGGAAGAAGAAGGTGAGCAGCAACGTACGGATGTGGCTGCCGTCGACGTCGGCGTCGGCGAGGATGATCACCTTGTGGTAGCGGATCTTGGCCAGGTCGAAGTCTTCGGCCAGCCCGGCGCCGATCGCCGCGATCAACGCCTGGATCTCGGCGTTCTTGAGCATCTTGTCGACCCGGGCCCGCTCGACGTTGAGGATCTTGCCCCGGATCGGCAGGATGGCCTGGGTGCGGGGGTCGCGGGCGTCTTCGGCCGAACCGCCGGCGCTGTTGCCCTCGACGATGAACAGCTCCGACTCCCGCGGCTCGCGCGACGAGCAGTCGACCAGCTTGCCGGGCAGACCCGCGCCCTCCAGGGCCGACTTACGGCGGATGACGTCGCGCGCCGAACGCGCCGCCATACGGGCCCGTGACGCCTGGATCGACTTGTTGACGACCTGGCGGGCCTCGGTGGGGTGCTCTTCGAGCCAGTCGCCGAGCTTCTCGTTGGTGGCCCGCTCAACCAACGAGCGGATCGAGACGTTGCCGAGCTTGGCCTTGGTCTGCCCCTCGAACTGGGGGTCACGCAGGCGCACGCTGATGATCGCGGCCAGGCCTTCACGGATGTCTTCACCCAGGAGGTTGTCGTCTTTTTCCTTGAGCAGGCCCTTGGCCCGGGCATAGCGGTTGACCGCGTTCGTCAACGCCTTCTTGAAGCCCTCCTCGTGCATGCCGCCCTCGCCGGTGGCGATGCCGTTGGCGTAGCTGTGGATGCTGTCGACGAACCCGGTGTTCCACTGGAGGGCGATCTCGACCTCCTGTTCCTCCTCGACCACCTCGAACGACACGACCCGCTTGAAAAGGGCCTCGCGGGCGTGGTTGACGTAGCGGACGAAGTCGACGATGCCCCCCGTGTAGCGGAACACCTGCTCCTGCTCGTTGTCGGGGCGTTCGTCGCGGAAGCGGATATCGAGGCCCTTGTTGAGGAAGGCCATGATCTGGAGCCGCTCGACGATGGTCTGGCCCCGGAACTCAACTCCTTCGGACTGGAAGACCTCGGGATCGGGCCAGAACGTCACGGTGGTGCCCGTGCGGCCTCGGGGAGCCTTGCCGGTGGCCTCCAGCCGGGCGACGGGCTTGCCGCCGTTGACGAAGGCCATCCGCCAGTGCTGGCCCTCGCGGTCGATATCGAGCTCGAGCCGCTTCGACAGGGCGTTCACGACCGAGACCCCGACCCCGTGCAGGCCACCAGAGACCTTGTAGCCGCTGCCGCCGAACTTCCCACCGGCGTGAAGCGTCGTGAGCACCACCTCGGCCGCCGACTTGCTGCGGAAACGGGGGTGGTTGTCGACCGGGATCCCTCGCCCGTCGTCGACGACCCGGACGCCGCCGTCGGCCAGCACGGTGACGTCGATACGGGTGGCGTGACCGGCCATAGCCTCGTCGACGGCGTTGTCGACGACCTCCCAGACCAGGTGGTGAAGGCCGGTGAGACCGGTGGATCCGATGTACATGCCGGGGCGCTTGCGCACCGGGTCGAGACCTTCAAGGACATCGATGTCCTTGGCCCCATAAGACGTTGTTTGGGCCACTCAGGCGCGCTCTTTCACGAGACGATGGTGAGCCGGCCTTTGTCGGCCGGGAAACAGGGTGATTCAGACGTAAAAGTGCTGGTCAAGCCATAGGCCCGAGCTAGAATCACACTTCCTCCAGGGTACCAGATCGGGGGGGTCAACCGGGGCGAACCCGCACCTGGATGCGCGTCACCTGGCCGGTACCCAAAACGGTGCTGATCCGGGCTACGAGGTCGTTCTCCAGATAGGTCAATTGGGTGGCCCACCCCGGCTCGTCAACGGCGATCGAGAGCACACCCCGCACGAGTGACAAGGGCCGGGTGTGGGCTGCCACTTGGGCCCCGACGAGATCGGTCCACCGGTCGAACAGCGACGAGAGGTTGGAGCTGGGCGGGCCTCCAAGGCCCTGGGTGAGCCGGTCGAGGGACTCGGCCACCGGTCGGGGGGGTGGAGGGGCGCGGTGGTCACCGGGCCGCCATGTCATCGGGGTCGAACCGTGCCGGCGTCGACGACAAGCTCTTGCTCCGCCGAGGCACCAGCAGGGACCGCGTCGGTCGTGGTGAGGATCGCCTGCCCGGCGGGCAGGTTGTCGACAAGGGCGGCCCCACGGGCCTCGTCGAGCTCGGAGAACACGTCGTCGAGGAGCAGCACGGGTGGCTCACCCGTCTCGTCGGCGACGAGGCGGTGGACAGCAAGGCGAAGGGCCAACGCCAACGAACGTTGCTCACCCTGAGACGCGCAGGTGCGAGCGGCCATCCCTGCGAGACCCACGGCCACGTCGTCGCGATGGGGGCCCACCAACGAAAGGCCGCGGCGTAGCTCGTCGGGCCGCGCCGCCGCCAGGCTTGCGCCCAGCCCCGCTTCTCGCCATAGAGCTTCGTAGGAAAGTGAAACTCGGGGCCCCGTCTCTCGTTCGCCGGCCAGTTGCTCGTAC
>JALZBN010000047.1 GCA_030947365.1 Actinomycetota bacterium | reverse complement strand
AGGTCGAACGGCTCGGGCGGCCTGGCCAGATACCGAAGAACGTCGTCGCGAACGACGGATCCTCCGGGAAGGCGGGTGATGGCCAGGTTGGCCTCGACTGTCGCGGCCGCGGCCGGGTCGGCCTCCACGAACACCGCCTCCCGGGCTCCCCGCGACAAGGCCTCGATCCCGATCGCCCCCGTGCCGGCGAACAGGTCGACGACGCGGGCACCTTCGACCACACCCTGGCTACCGAGCGACGCAAAGACAGCCTCACGGACCTTCTCGGTCATCGGCCGGACGTTGCGTCCCGACGGTGATTGCAACCGCCGGCCGCCAACTGTTCCTGCCACGACTCTCACGGCCGTGACCCTAAGTGGTCAGCTCTTGAACAAAAAGTCGGCCTCTTCTTCATCGACGAGAAGGCGAACTTCCTCGCGCAGGACGTCGTGGTGCAGCAACCCGGGGTCGGCGTCGACGATTGCGAACGCGACCTCGCGGGCGGTGACGACCCACTTTCGGTCGCGCCGCAGCGAGGCCAACTTCAGATCGCTGCGACCCTTCTGTCTCGTGCCCAGCACCGTGCCCTCTCCCCTGATCTCAAGGTCGACCTCGGCCAGCTCGAAGCCGTCGTTGGTGCGCTCCAACGCGGCCAGACGTTCCTCTGAGCCCGGGGTCGAGGGCGAGCCGAGGAGGTAGCACCACGACTGCTCGGCACCCCGCCCGACCCGGCCTCGGAGCTGGTGAAGCTGGGCGATCCCGAAACGGTCGGCATCCTCGATGAGCATCACCGTCGCGTTGGGCACGTCGACGCCCACCTCGATCACCGTGGTGGCGACCAGCACGTCGACGTCGCCGGCGCGGAAGGCAGCCATCACCGCCTCCTTCTCGCGCGACGGCATCTGGCCGTGCAGGAGCGAGAGGCGCAGATCAGGCCACACCTCAGCGATCAGCCGGCCGTATTCCTCGGTCGCCGACTTCGCCTGGATCCGCTCCGACTCGTCGACGAGCGGGCACACGACGTAGGCCTGGCGACCCGCAGCCACCTCAGCCGCGACCCGTTGGTGTGCCTCCTCCTCTTCCAACGGTCCCCGAGCCCAATGGGTCTTCACCGGCGACCGTCCCGGTGGCATCTCGCCCAGCACGGTGACGTCGAGGTCGCCGTAGACGGTCATGGCCGCGGTGCGGGGAATCGGCGTTGCGGTCATCACCAGCACGTCGGGATCATCGCCCTTACCCCGTAGAGCGGCGCGCTGCTCGACACCGAAGCGGTGCTGCTCGTCGATCACGACCACGCCGAGCGCGTTGAACGCGACCTTCTCTTCCAGCAGGGCGTGAGTGCCGATGAGCAAGTCGACCGTGCCATCGGCAAGGCCGGCTTGAATGCGGGTGCGCTCGCTGCCGGAAGTGCGGTTCGTGAGCAACTCGACTCGCAACGGCCGGATGCCCGTGAGGGTGGAGCTGTCAGGCACCTCCAGATCATGGAGGAGATGGCGCACGCTCAACCCGTGCTGTTCGGCGAGTACCTCGGTCGGCGCCATGAAGGCGCCCTGGTAGCCCCCCTGCACCCCGACGAGCAGAGCCGTGACCGCGACAAGCGTCTTGCCCGAACCGACGTCGCCCTGGAGGAGGCGGTGCATAGGGTGCGGGCCGGCCAGATCGCCGGAGATCTCCTCGATCGCCCGCCGCTGCGCGCCGGTGAGCTCGAAGGGAAGTGCGGCATGAAACGCCGGCACCAGGCCCCCACTGATGTCGTGACGGATGCCTTTGGCGTCGCGCTCGAAGGCGCGCTTGCGCATCACCAGCGCGACCTGGAGCCGGAGCAGCTCGTCGAGCACGAGGCGCCGGCGCGCCACCTCCGCCGCGCCCATCGACTCGGGGAAGTGCACGTGGCGCATGGCCCACGTGCGCCCAACCAGGTCGAGGCGGTCGCGCCATTCCTCGGGCAACGGATCGGCAAACTCGCCGGCGCGCTCCAGAGCCTCTTCCATCCACGTGGCCAGGTCCCAGGTGGTGATACCGGCCTTTTCCGACTGCGGGTAGATCGGGATGATCTTGCCGGTGCGGTCTCCCACGAGATCAACGACGGGGTTCGTCATCCGGGCTCGGCCCTTGAACGACTCCAGAGTGCCGAAGAACACCGCCTGGGTACCGGGGCTCAGCTGGCGCGCCCGCCAGGGCTGATTGAAGAACACGCAGTGCAGGTAGCTGGCGCCGTCGGAGACGTCGACTTCGACCAGGGCGCGCCGTTGGCGGGTTCGCCGGGACTGCACCTTCTTCACCGTGGCCAGCACCATCGCCTCCTCCCCGACCTTGAGCTCCCGGATCGCGGCCTGGCGGGTGCGGTCGAGGTAACGGCGCGGGTAGTGGGTCAGGAGGTCGAGGACAGTGGTGATGCCGGCGGACTCAAGCCCTTCCGCCTTCCTGGGTCCGACGCCGGCCAGCTCGGTCACCGGAAGTCGGGCGAGCTGGGCCAGGCGCCTCACGGGCTCATTCGATGCTGAAGAGGTAAGCCGAAAGTGGATGACCCCAGTCGTGGACCTCGGCGGTGACCGCCGGCCGGTTGGTGGCCAACCACTGCCGCACCTTTTCGGTATCGGCGTCAGACGCGCCGTTGCCGGCGACGACGGTGACGAGCTCGTGATCATCGCCGACGAGTCGATCGAGAAGTTCACAGGCGGCGCCAGCCAGGTTGGGTGCAACAACGACCAGCTCGCCAGCGGAAAGCCCGAGCCAATCACCTTCGGCGACAGGACCGGCAGCAGTTGACGCGTTGCGCACGGCGCGGGTGACCTCGCCGGCCACGACATCGAGGCTCGCCGCCTCCATCACACGAGCGTTGGCCTCGATCTCGGCTTTCGGGTCGTACCGCAGCAGGGCCGCCACACCCTCGACAACTCCTCTTGTCGGCACGACCTGAACCGGCGTGGCCGTCAGTGCCGGCACCTGCTCGGCGACAGCAATGATGTTCGAGTTGTTGGGCAAGACGATGACGGCGTCGGCGCGGCATGCCTCGACGGCGCGCAGGATCTCGGCCGTCGAAGGGTTCATCGTCTGGCCGCCGGAGACCACCTGTTGCGCGCCGAGCTCCCGGAAGACCCTCTCGATTCCCTCGCCGAGCCCGACGGCGACGACAGCGGTAGTCACGTGGTCGGGCTCGGCGGCCTCGGCGTCGGCGTGCTCGGCGCAACCGTGGGCGTCGACCTGCTCGGCGAGGTCGGTGACCCGGATCCGGCGCGGGCGACCGGCGTCAATTCCAGCCTCGATCGCCCCGCCGATATCGCCGGTGTGAATGTGGCAGTTCCAGAGCCCGTCGCCTCCGACCACGACGATGGAATCACCGAGCCGCGACCACCGTTGCTTGAACTCCGAGATGGTGTCATCGGGAGCCTCGAGGAAGTACATGACCTCGTAGCGGAGGTCGTTGTCGGACTCTTGATGTACCTGCACATCGCGGCGCGCCGAGCCAACCTCGGGTTCGGGCACCGCCCGACCGTCGGCCACATTGAGGAGCACGTCGAGCAGGAGGACGAAACCGGCGCCGCCCGCGTCGACCACGCCAGCCTCCGCCAGCACTGGGAGCAGCTCAGGCGTGCGAGCGAGTGCCGCCCGGGCCGCGCCGGCAGCCGACTCGAGGATCTCGACGAGTGAACCCGGCGCCGCGCTGGCGGCCTCAGCCGCCTCCCGCGCCACCGTGAGGATGGTTCCCTCCACCGGCTTCATGACCGCCTCGTAGGCCGCCGCGCTCGCCCGGGTGAGCGCGGCGGCTAGCTCCGGCGCGTCGATGTCGTTGCGCTCGGCGAAAACGCCCGACAGCCCCCGCAGGATCTGCGAGAGGATCACCCCAGAATTGCCCCGGGCACCCATCAGCGAGCCGTGGGCGATGGCCTTGCAGGTGGCGTCCATGCCGCCGACGCCGTCGAGTTCGGCGACGACCGACTCGAGTGTGAGCGCCATGTTCGTGCCCGTGTCGCCGTCGGGAACGGGGTACACATTGAGCTGGTTCAAGGCCTCCTGGTGGGCACGGAGAGCGTCGCGGTACCCGATCATCACGCTCCGGAGGGCGTCGTCGTCCAGCCGTTCGAGCGTGGCCACCGAAGAATTCTACGGGGAACGACGGCTGCTAGCGTTGTTCCCCATGGCATCGGTCTGTGAGGTCTGCGGAAAGCACCCATCGTTCGGAATGCGAGTGAGCCACTCGCACCGGCGCACGCGCCGGCGCTGGAACCCCAACATCCAGCGGGTGCGCGCCATCGTCGGCGGCACGCCGCGCCGGCTCTCCGTCTGCACCTCTTGCATCAAGGCCGGCAAGGTCCAGAAGCCCCAGAAGTCGGCGCGCTAAACCGTTCTGTGTCCGCTGAGCTACCGCTGCGGTAGCTGGCGGGTCACAAACGTCTTCGCACTGGCACACGCCTCGACCGGCGCGAGACCGAGCGCCAGCTGCGCGCAGATGGCAGCAGAGAGCATGCAGCCGGTACCTCGCACCGTGTGACCGCCAGCCACCCTCGGCGCGCCGAGCCACTGGGCCGGCTCGCCGGCGACCACGAGGCAGTCGGGCGACTCCTCGCCACCGAGGTGGCCTCCGGTGACCAGCACTACCTCGGGACCCAGCTCAGCCAGAGCGAGGGCCGCCTTCTCCATAGACATCCGGTCGTCCACCGGCCACCCAACAAGCGCCGCGGCCTCCGCCAGGTTCGGAGTAACGACTGTCGCGAGAGGCACCAGCAGCGCCTTGAGCACGTCGACGGCGGCCGCGTCCATCAGTCGCGCGCCGCTCGTAGCCACCATCACGGGGTCGATCACGAGCGGGCGCAAACCGAAATCGCGCGCCGCGTCGGCAACCGCCTCCACGATCTCGGCCGACGCCAGCATTCCCGTCTTGGCGGCATCGACGCCGGAGTCGCTCGCCACCGACGCGACCTGAGCCCGCACCAGCTCCGGCGTGACCAGCTCGACCGCCTGCACGCCAAGTGTGTTCTGCGCCGTAACAGCCGTGACCGCCATCGCCCCGGTCACGCCGTGGGTTTCGAAGACCCGCAGGTCAGCGGCAACGCCCGCGCCACCACTCGAGTCGGTGCCGGCAATGGTCAGGGCCACGCTCACCAGGTGTGCTCGTAGCCGAGGACGGGTAGCTCGCCGTCGCGGAGTCGACGCTCCGACGCATCGGAGGTGCAGCGCCCGATGCGCAACGGCACACCGAGCCCCGCGCCGGCGAACTCCGCCTCCACCCGCGCCGGGTCGGGCGCGGTGAACACCAGCTCGTAGTCCTCCCCGCCGCCCAACGCGACAGCCTCAGGCTCGTCGCTCACGCGGGACACGCCGATGGCGACGGGCACCCGGTCGAGCACCACACCGACGCCCGACGCATCGGCCACATGGCGCAGGTCGGCCGCCAGACCGTCGGACACATCGATCATCGCGGTGGCCCCGGCGCGGCGCGCCGCGGCTCCCTCGGCCAACCGCGGCCGGGGCCGGCGATGGGCAAGGGCAAGGTCGGGCAACTCGGTGGCCCGCCCGGTGCGCAAGGCTTCCAGGCCCGCCGAAGACGACCCGAGCGCGCCGGTGACGAAGATGGTGTCGCCCGCGCCCGCGCCGGAGCGCAGCACCAGCCACTCGTCGCCGTCTCCCCCGTCGCCCACCATCGCCACCGAAACCATCAATACCGGAGCCGCCGACAGGTCACCCCCGACGATCGGGCATGCGTAGGCCCCCGCCGCCTCTGCCAAGCCGTCATACAAGAGGTCGATGTCTACCGAGCCCAGCGGCCCGGCCACCGTGACCAGGGCATACGCCGGCGCGCCGCCCATGGCCGCGATGTCGCTGAGGCTGGCTACCAGGGCCTTCCATCCCATGTCGTCGAGCCCGACGAGGTCGAGATCGGCGTGCACCCCGGCCACCACCGCGTCCGAGGTCAACAGCATCGCGCCCGACGTCCGAGGCACGACCGCGGCATCATCGCCGATCCACTTCTCGCCGAGGCCGCAGTGCGGCCCTGGCAGGCGCCGGCGCAGGCGCTCGATGAGGGAGAACTCCGGTACAGTCAACATCCGAAGGGTACGTGAGCAAAGCGCACAGAAGGAGAGCACGATCCAGGGAGTCATCAAGTCCTACGACCCCGGCACCAGCGAGGGCATCCTGGTGCGCGATACCGATCGGTCGGAGTACGAGCTGGCGCCGAACGCGCTCGCCGGATCTGTCTTTAGAATGTTGCGCCAGGGCCAGCGCGTCGTGTTCAACATCGACGACGACGGCCGCGCCACCCACCTTCGGCTGGGATCTGAAATCGACATGGGAACCCCCGGGTTCCCCCGCCAAGACACCTGAGAAGGACGGCCATGCCTGCTACCAGCAACCAGAAGCTGCTCGACTGGGTCAACCAGGTCACCGAGCTCTGCACCCCCGACCGCGTCGAGTGGTGCGACGGCTCCCAGGAGGAGTACGACCGCCTCTGCAAGCTCATGGTGTCCCAGGGCACCCTCACTCCGCTCGACGACGCCAAGCGGCCCAACAGTTTCTGGGCGACGTCCGACCCCGGCGACGTGGCCCGGGTCGAAGACCGCACCTACATCTGCTCCGCGAAGGAGATCGACGCCGGACCCACCAACAACTGGCGCGACCCCGAGGAGATGAAGGAAGTCCTGCTTGGCCTCTTCCGGGGCTCGATGAAGGGCCGCACCATGTACGTCGTGCCCTTCAGCATGGGGCCCCTCGGCTCCCCCATCGCCCACATCGGAGTCGAGCTCACCGACTCGCCCTACGTGGCCGCCAACATGCGGATCATGACCCGCATGGGCCAGAAGGTTCTCGACACACTGGGTGGCGGCGAGTTCGTGCCCTGCTTGCACTCGGTCGGCGCGCCGCTCGAGCCCGGCCAGGAAGATGTCTCTTGGCCCTGTGACGCGGAGAACAAGTACATCGTGCACTTCCCCGAAGACCGGGCCATCTGGTCCTACGGCTCGGGCTACGGCGGCAACGCGCTGCTCGGCAAGAAGTGCTTCGCCCTTCGCATCGCGTCGGTCATGGCCCGCGACGAGGGCTGGCTGGCCGAGCACATGCTCATCCTGAAAGTCACGCCGCCCGACGGCGACGCCAAGTACCTCGCTGCGGCCTTCCCGTCCGCGTGCGGCAAGACCAACCTGGCCATGCTCGTGCCGTCATTGCCGGGCTGGAAGGTCGAGACCGTCGGCGACGACATCTGCTGGATGAAGTTCGGCGACGACGGCCGCCTCTACGCCATCAACCCCGAGGCCGGGTTCTTCGGTGTCGCGCCGGGCACGTCTGACGACACCAATGCCAACGCCATCAAGACCCTGGCCAAGAACTCGTTGTTCACCAACACAGCGTTGACCGATGACGGCGACGTCTGGTGGGAGGGCATGACGCCCGAGCCGCCGGCGCACCTCACCGACTGGAAGCGCAACGACTGGACCCCCGAGTCCGAGACTCCGGCCGCCCACCCCAACGCCCGCTTCACCACGCCGGCCAGCCAGTGCCCCTGTATCGCCCCCGAGTGGGAAGACCCCAAGGGTGTTCCGATCTCGGCCATCCTCGTCGGTGGCCGGCGCTCGTCGGTCGTGCCCCTGGTGACCGAGTCGTTCGACTGGGACCACGGCGTGTTCCTGGGCTCGATCATGGCGTCGGAAACGACGGCGGCCGCGGCCGGCGCGGTGGGCAAGCTGCGGCGCGATCCCTTCGCCATGCTGCCGTTCTGCGGCTACAACATGGCCGACTACCTCGCCCACTGGCTCGAGATCGGCGCTAACTCCGACGCCGACCGACTGCCCAAGATCTACAAGGTCAACTGGTTCCGCAAGAGCCCCACGGGCAAGTGGCTGTGGCCCGGCTTCGGCGAGAACAGCCGGGTCATCTCGTGGATCGTCGACCGGGTCTCCGGGCGCGGCGACGCGGTGACGACGCCGATCGGCAACCTACCGGCACCCGGGGCGATCAACACCGACGGCCTCGACGTGTCGCAGGCCGACATGGACGAGCTGCTCCACGTCGACGTCGGCGAGTGGCAGAAGGAGGTCCCGCTGATCGAGGAGCACTTCGACAACCTCGGCGAGCGCGTCCCCCAGGGCCTGCGCGACCAGCTCGACGCCCTCGACCACCGCCTCAACGCCTGAGACGCCCGACGGCCCCCGGCGCGCCGTCGGTTTGGTACGCGGAAGGTGTCGTGATAAGTCGGGCGGTTTCAAGCAGCGGCCGCGACAAACTCGTTGAATCGTTCCGCTGGAGTATCCCACCCCAGGGTCATGCG
>JALZBN010000238.1 GCA_030947365.1 Actinomycetota bacterium | reverse complement strand
CCGAGGCCCGGGTCCAAGGTTTCACCGTCGCGGGTAAGACGGGCACGGCCCAGAAGCCGAAGGACGGGTACCGGGGTTACAAGGACGGCGCGTACGTGGCCAGCTTCGTCGGCTTCCTGCCGGCCGAGACCCCCCGGCTCTCGGCGATCGTCGTACTCGACGAGCCGACGCCGATCTTCGGAGGACTTGTCTCCGCGCCGGTCTTCTCCCAGCTCGGGAGCTACGGAGTACGCGTATTTGGTGTTCCACCCGACGGCGGCGCGTCCCAGATCAGCTCCGTCCCGACCGCCCCGGTCGCGCCGCAACAGGATCTCCCCGGCGCAGTAGTCAGTACCCCCTCAAGCCCGGATACGCTCGGGCGAAATCCGAGGTAGGGCCCTGAGGACGAGCGCGTGCGGATGCAGCAGTTGCTGGAGGAGGTCGAGGTGCTGAGCCTCCGGGGCGACCCGTCCCGCACCGAGATCCGTTCGATCAGCCATGACTCGAGAACGGTGACACCCGGCGCGCTGTTCTGCTGCCTGCGCGGCGAGCGGGCCGACGGCCACGACTTCGCGGCGCGCGCCGTCGCGTCCGGGGCCACGGCGCTTCTCTGTGAGACGGCGCTCCCGCTCGATGTCGCCCAGGTGATCGTTGCCGACACGCGAGCTGCCGCCGGTCCGGCCGCAGCCGCGTTCTTTGGTCATCCGTCACGGCGACTTGCAGTCGTGGGAGTGACCGGCACCAACGGCAAAACGACCACGACCCATCTGGTGAAATCCGTCCTGGAGGCCGCCGGCCGCAGCACCGGGGTCATCGGTACCCTTTCCGGTCCCCGCACGACTCCGGAAGCCATCGACCTGCAGGCCCAGCTGGCGACGATGGTCGACGACGGCAACACCGCAGCCTCGATCGAGGTGTCGTCGCATGCCCTCGTTCAGCAACGGGTCGCCGGTACGTGGTTCTCCGTCGCCGCCTTCACCAACCTCAGCCCTGAACACCTCGACTACCACGAGTCGATGGAGGCGTATTTCGAGGCGAAGTCCCTGCTGTTCAGCCCCGACCGGGCGGGCGTCGCCGTCGTAAACGCTGACGATCCGTGGGGCAAGCGGCTCCTCGACTCGGCCCGAATGCCGATGACACCCTTTTCGATTGACGACGTGGGCGACCTCGATGTCGGGGCAAGGGCGAGCACCTTCAGTTGGCATGGCGAGCCAATAACGCTTCAAGTCGGAGGAAGGTTCAACGTCGTCAACGCCGTCGCTGCCGCGAGTATCGCGACGGTTCTCGGCGTCGACCCGGCGACGGTCGCGGCCGGGCTCAACGCCGCGCCGGCTGTCCCGGGCCGCTTCGAGACGATTGACGCCGGCCAGCCGTTTCTCGTGATCGTCGACTACGCCCACACGCCCGCCAGCCTCGAGCAGGCACTGCAGTCTGCTCGACAGGGAGTCACTGGCCGGGTCGTCACGGTCTTCGGTTGCGGCGGCGACCGTGACCGAAGCAAGCGGCCGGCGATGGGAGCAGTGGCAACGCGCTGGTCGGATCTTGCCTTCCTCACGTCCGACAATCCTCGCAGCGAAGACCCAGCGCTGATCATCGACGAGGTGCTCACCGGCGTCGAGCGTCGGGAGGTGCTCGTCGTGGAGCCCGACCGTCGCGCCGCGATTGCCGGCGCGCTGGCAGCGGCGCGCGCCGGTGACGCCGTTGTGATCGCCGGGAAGGGTCACGAGACGACGCAACTCGTCGGCGACGAGGTGCTTCCTTTCGACGATCGGGAGGTCGCGAGGGAGCAGCTGGCGGCGAGGGGGAGGGGCGGCGGATGGTAGCGATGCTCGTCGCCCTCAGCGTCGGACTCCTCGGCGCGCTTCTCGGCACGCCCCTTTTGATTCGCGCCCTCGAAGCCCGGGGGATCGGTCAACAGATCCGTGAAGACGGCCCTCAGGGACATTTCACGAAGGCGGGCACGCCGACGATGGGCGGCCTTACGATGCTCGGTGCCGCCACCGTCGCGTATGTGGCCAGCCACGTGCATAGCGGCGCGGTCTTCACCAGCGCTGGCGTGATCGTCATCCTCGCGATCCTCGCCGCCGGACTCATCGGCCTGGCCGACGACTGGATCAAGGTGCGGCACCAGCGAAGCCTGGGGCTCAACAAGACCACCAAGATCCTCGGCCTGCTCTTCGTCGGCCTAGCGTTTGCCCTGCTCGCGGTTTACAAGGCGAAGGTGCTCACCGACCTTTCCTTCACCCGTTCGGTCGGGATCGGGTTACCCGACCCCGTGTACATCATCTGGGCGGTACTCATCCTCATCGGTGCCGCGAATGCGGTGAACCTTTCCGACGGACTCGACGGATTGGCGGCGGGATCGTCATTGTTCGCCTTCGCCGGGTTTATCTTCATCGGATTCTGGGAGTTCCGTCACGCCAGTTGCTACGGCGTCGGGCCCGCCCTCGACCTGTCACTCGTTGCCGCGGCCATGACCGGAAGCTGTGCCGGCTTCCTGTGGTGGAACGCGGCGCCGGCTCGCATCTTCATGGGTGACACCGGCTCGCTCGCCATCGGCGCGGGCCTCGGCGCGCTCGCGCTGACGATGAACACCCAGATGCTGTTACCCGTCATCGGGGGAATGTTCGTGATGATCACGCTCTCGGTGGTCATTCAGGTCGCGGCGTTCCGCACCTTGGGACGGCGCGTCTTCCGGATGGCGCCGCTGCATCACCATTTCGAGTTGCTCGGATGGCCGGAGACAACGGTCATCGTGAGGTTCTGGATCCTGGCCGGGCTGTTCGCAGCCCTCGCCGTCGGCCTCTTTTATGCGGACTTCCTCTCTCACGGGTGTCAGGCGGCGAAGCTTGCCTGAGCTCGCTCTCGTGGTGGGCTTCGGCACCAGTGGGTCGGCCGTCGCCCGCCATCTGCGTGATCGTGGGGCCCGCGTCGTTGCCATCGATGATGCGCCAACCGAACGCACGCGAGCTCGCGCCAATGAGGCGGGTGTCGATCTCGTCGAAGGCCCCGACCTCGCCTCGCTGCTGTCCCTCGTGACGAGAGCCGACGTTGTCGTGCCCAGCCCCGGGGTGCC
>JALZBN010000237.1 GCA_030947365.1 Actinomycetota bacterium | reverse complement strand
CATCGCCGAGATCGCGGTGCCGACGCCGATCGACGCCGACTACGGAGCCGTGCGCGCCGCGCTCGGCTTGTGAGAGGCCCGGCTCTCGGCCACGCCTGAGCGCCACTCCTCGCCACCCAGGTAACCCACCCGGTGGAGAACCCGGGCGCAGCGCCGAGCGGTGGTGACGCCGGCGCGCCGGGCGACGTCATCGAGGAGCGACGGCAGCGGCGCCCGGTTGCCCAATACCCAGCGAGAGAACGAACCCTCGTCGAACCACGCCGCGTCGGTAGGGCTGAGGGTGCGCTCGGGCCAGGCGCCCTCGATCAACAACCAGCGCAACCGTTCCCAGTCGCACGAACGCTCGATGACAGTGGCCGCGAACTCCATGCGGGAAGGGTGGGGCTCCACGTCGAAGACCATGAAGGTCGGGTGCAGGCGGCACACCTCCGCCCAGCGAAGCCGGCGACCACCCCGGGGACGGTCGGCGCTCACTGCGGCGATGCTTTCCAGCCACATGGCGGAGAAGTAGTGGCCGGTCGTGACGAGTGGAGGAGCGGTCGGCAGCCCCAGGGCGCGCTGGATGGCGTCGAGGGTGATGCCATAGGCAGGCGACTCTGTCAGCGTGCGGCCATCGGTTCGGACCCGGCTGACGACGTCGCCCGCCCGGGTCACCACCACCACGTTGGCGGCGCGGCCCATCCGCTCACCGACCTGGCCCTCCGGCCCGAGAGGCCTGACCCAGCCGCCGACGGCCACCCCCAAGGCCCACCATGCTTCAGGCACCACGGTGCCAATGAGCGTCTCGGCCGGAGCGACCCCTTCGAGGGGCTTGGTGCCGACATCGTGGCCGTCGCCGTCGGGCGCGGCAACCAGATGGACGAGGAAGCCGTCACCGCCCTTGGCGATCACCTCGCACAACGAATCGGACAGCTTCTCGAGGAACGGCAAGTCACAGGACTGCACAGCATCGGTCACGGCGCGCCACCTTCGGTCAGAGCAAGCGAGAGGCCGAGCTGACGGCGAAGGGAGCCGGTGACCAAAAGGCGTTCCGGGCCACCAAGATTTTGGCGCGCCGTGGCCGCCAGATCAAGGCCCTGACCCCATTAGCATCGACTCAATGAAATATGTGGTGTGCGTGCCCGACGGCGCGTCCGACGAACCGCTTCCGGAGCTAGGCAACCGCACGCCTTTGGAAGCTGCCGCACTCCCGAACTTGTCGGCGCTTGCGGCGCGCGGAGAGGTCGGGCGCGCCGCCACCATCCCAGCCGGCATGGCCCCGGGTAGTGACGTGGGCAACCTCTCCATCCTCGGCTACGACCCGGCCCGGTACCACACCGGGCGAGCCCCCATCGAAGCAGCGGCCATGGGGGTGCACCTCGACCCAGACCAGGTTGCCTACCGGTGCAACCTCGTCACCCTTGCCGCCGACGGCACCATGGTCGACTTCGCCGGCGGCCATCCCTCCACTGCCGACGCCGGCGAGGTGATCGCCGCGCTGCAGAGCGAGCTGGGTGACGACGAGATCTCCTTCCATGCCGGCGTGCAGTACCGCCACATCCTCGTGGCCCCCGCGTCGTGGGAAGCGGCCGACTGCGTGCCTCCCCACGACCTCACGGGCAAGCCCGCAGTCCTGCCCACCGGCCCCGCCGCGAGTCGCTTGCGCGCCCTGATGGACGCGTCACGCGAGATCGTGGGGGCGTCGGCGTTGGTCGCCAACCAGGTCTGGTTCTGGGGTCAAGGTCGCCGGCCGGTGCTGCCGAACTTCACGACGATGCACGGCGCGCGCGCCGGGCTCGTGTCCGCTGTCGATCTCGTCCGTGGCCTCGGCGTACTCGCCGGGATCCCCGTCACCACCGTCGACGGTGCCACCGGCTGGTACGACACCAACTACGAGGGCAAGCGCGATGCCTGCCTCCAAGCGCTGGCCGACGGCACTGATCTGTTTCTCATTCATGTCGAAGCCAGCGACGAGGCCGGGCACGCCGGCGACGTGCAGGCCAAGGTGGAAGCACTCGAGAACTGGGACCGCCGCATCCTCGGTCCGCTCATCGACGGGCTCGACGAGCTCGGCGCGTGGCGGCTCCTTCTCCTTCCCGACCATCCGACGCCCCTGGCCACGCGCACGCACAGCTCCGATCCGGTGCCGTACTTGCTCGTTGACTCTGGGTCCGAGGGTCCCGGCGGCGTGTATACCGAGAAGGCGACGGCCGCGTCGTCGGCGGTGCCCGGGCACACATTGATGAGTCGCCTCATCAAGTCTTGATCCAGTAGAGCGAGTACGGCCTGTTGTTGGTGGGGCCGGAGTGTTACGATGAACATGCAATCGTGTGCCGATTCGGGCGCAGCGGCGCAGAGAAGGGTCCGGAGTCTGGCCCTTTGGAATTCCTTTCTGAGTCCGGTGTTTCCATCGGAGTGATGTCACCTCTGACGGGTCGGTTGAGAAGTTGCCGCCCTAGTCACCACTGCAGACCCAATGAAAGTAGTAGCGCGGTTATGGCGAGAATCAGGAACGAGGCGGGGCCCCAGTGAGCATCACACCGCAGGCGCTCGAGCGGTCTGTGCTGGAGCGCAAGGAACGAGACGAGCTGGCGGCCATCGCGGAGGCGATGGGTGTGAAAGCGTCGCCGCGGGCGTCGAAGTCGACGCTCATCGATCACATCCTGCGTGAGGCCGGAATCGAGACTCCGGAGGAACGGCCCAAGCGCACCCGAAGGTCGTCGGCGTCGGCCACTGCTCCGGAGAACGGCGCGGGAGCAGCGAGCAAAGGTGAAGGCGGTGACGCGCCCGGGCCAACCGAGGCCGAGTCAGCCGCAGCCGAGTCAACCGTGGCCGGGCCAGCCGCGGCCGGGCCCGTTGCCAACGCTGAAGAGGCCTCCCAGTCCAGTCAGTCCGACACCGGGTATCGCCCCCAGCCGGTCCAGCAGGTTCAGGATGGCCATCAAGACAGCGTCGCCCCGAGTGCCGATGATGGTCCCCGCGAGCAGCCCAACCAACCGGACCAAACCGGTCAGGCTGATCAGCGCAGTTCTGGAAACACCGCGACTACCAACGGCCCCATGACTAACCCGCAGACTAACCCGCAGAC
>JALZBN010000046.1 GCA_030947365.1 Actinomycetota bacterium | reverse complement strand
ATCGTGGGGCACGCGTCGTTGCCGTCGACGATGTGCCAACCGAACGCACGCGAGCTCGCGCCAATGAGGCGGGTGTCGATCTCGTCGAAGGCCCCGACCTCGCCTCGCTGCTGTCCCTCGTGACGAGAGCCGACGTTGTCGTGCCCAGCCCCGGGGTGCCCATGCGCCATCCGGTGTTCCAAATGGCAGCCGAGTCCCAAACGCCGGTTCGCGGCGAGGTGGAGCTCGCGTTTCGTTGGACGCGACATCCGATCGTCGCGGTGACGGGCACCAACGGAAAGACGTCGGTAACTGCGCTCATAACCGACATGCTCGAAGCGTCGGGCGTGCGAGCGGTGGCGGCCGGCAATATCGGGCTGCCGTTGTCCGATGCCGTACGGCGCGACGTCGACGTGGTCGTGGCCGAAGTGTCGTCGTTCCAGCTCTGGTGGACCGAGACGTTCCGTCCGTCGGTCGCGATCTGGTTGAACGTTTCCGAGGACCACCTCGACTGGCACCCGGATATGGGCTCGTACATCGCGGCCAAAGCGCGCATCTGGGCGCGCCAGGAAGAGAGCGACACGGCGGTCGTGAACGCCGACGATCCGGTCGTCATGGCGGCGTCGGCCGACGTGTCTGCTGCGGTCGTCACCTACGCCGTCAACGCCGCCGGCGACTACCGGATCGACAACGGAATGCTCCGTTCCCCCGACGGCGACATCCTCGCAGTGCAGGAGCTTCAACGGGCCCTCCCGCACGACCTCTCGAACGCATTGGGAGCATCCGCAACCGCGCTGGCCGCGGGGGCCACCATGGAGGGTGTGCGAACGGCGCTCCGCAACTTCAAGACTTTGCCGCACCGCCTCTCCCTGGTCGCCGACGTGAATGGGGTGCGATGGTTCGACGACTCGAAAGCGACAAATCCACACGCCGCCCTTGCTGCTATTCGTAGCTTCGATTCTGTGGTCCTAATCGCCGGAGGGCGGAACAAAGGCCTCGACCTGCGGGTGCTGGCCGAGGCCTCGGACAGGATCCGGGCGGTGGTGGCGATCGGCGAAGCGCGAGGCGACGTCAATGCTGCATTCTCTGGAGTGCGGCCGGTTGAAGTGGCCTCGACAATGGACCAAGCCGTCGAGGTGGCCGCGACCCTCGCGGAGCGGGGCGACGTCGTGTTGCTCTCGCCGGGCTGTGCTTCCTTTGACAACTACGGGTCGTATTCGGAGCGGGGCGACGACTTTGCCCGCGCCGTTCACCAGCTCGTCGCCCAACGCCGGGAGCGTGATGGCGTTGCATGATGAATCGAAGGATCTGAGCGAGGAGCGCGATTCGGGGTGGCTACTCCTCTGCGCGGTGGTCGCCCTTCTCTGCGGCATCGGCCTCATGATGGTGCTCTCGGCGTCGTCGGTGCAGGCCCTGCGCTCGTATGGCGGCGCGTGGGTTTTCTTCGAGCGCCAAGCCATGTGGGTTGGAATAGGGGTCGTGGCCCTCGCCGTCGCGGCGAGGATCGATTACCGACGCTGGCGTCGCTTCGGCGGACCTCTCGTGGTGTTCTCCATTGTCCTTTTGATCCTCGTCCTCATCCCGGGCATGGGAATCTCGGTTAGTGGATCCTCGCGGTGGCTCGGGGTCGGGCAGTGGCGCTTCCAGCCCGCCGAGTTCGCCAAGGTAGCGGTCCTGCTGTTCGCCGCCGACGTTCTCGCTCGCCAGTTCGAACGCACGAAGCCGAGGCCGTTGGTGCTGCGTCCGGTACTTCTTGCCACGGGGGCTCTGAGCGTTCTCGTGCTGCTCCAGCCCGACATGGGCACGACCATCATCCTCGTGTGCGTCGTCCTTGTCGTTCTTTTCGTCGGCGGCGCGTCGCTTCGGTCGATGGGTGCGCTTCTCCTCCTCAGCGCGGTTGGCGGCGTCGTGATCGGTTTGCTCGAGAGCTACCGGCGGGCCCGACTGTTGTCGTTCCTCCACCCGTGGGACGACGTCGGTAACACGGGATATCAAGTGGCGCAGTCGCTTGTTGCACTCGGCAGTGGGCGGGTCACCGGGGTGGGCCTCGGCGCAAGCAGAGCGAAGTGGGGGTTTCTTCCGAACGCCCATACCGATTTCATCTTCGCGATCATCGGCGAAGAGATGGGGCTGCTCGGCGCCCTCGTCGTCGTCGCCCTCTTCGTGGTGTTCGCCTTTGCCGGCGTGCGCGCCGCGTTGCGTGCTCCCGACCGGTTCGGGATGCTCGTCGCGTCGGGAGTGACGGCGTGGGTCGTGGTGCAAGCGCTGATCAACATCGGTGCCGTGAGCGCCATCATGCCGGTGACGGGCGTGCCTCTCCCGTTCGTCTCCTTTGGTGGTTCGTCCCTCGTCATCACGATGGGGGCGGTCGGGTTGCTCGTCAACGTGGCGCGCGCCGGCAGCCGAAAGCGACCACCCGGCCCGGAACGCATAGCGGAGCCAGCGACACGCAACCAGAACGAACACCGCGCCCGCCAGCCGTCCCTGGCCGGCGCGCGCCGTGCTCGGTGACGCCCGTCTGGGCCCTCATCGCTGGCGGCGGCACCGCGGGCCACGTCCTGCCTGGTGTTGCCATCGGAAAGGCGCTTGTCGCGGCCGGCCACGAGCCGTCGAGCATTCACTACGTCGGTAGCGCCGCAGGTATGGAGGGGCGCTTGGTGCCCGAGGCCGGGTTCGAGGTCACCCTCCTTCCCGGGAAGGGCATCAAGCGCCGGCTCACGACCGCCAACCTCGGCGCCGGGTGGGGGTTGGCCAAGGCTTCGCTTATGGCCTTGAAGCTGGTTCGGGAGCTTCGGCCGTCCATCGTCATCTCCCTCGGTGGTTACGCGAGCGTGCCGTGCGCGGTTGCGGCGGTCGCCTTGCGGACGCCGATCGTCGTACATGAGCAGAACGCGGTTCCTGGCGCAGCCAACCGGCTCGTGTCCAGATTCGCCCGGGTCAGCGCAGTGTCGTTCCCCAGCACTGAGCTACCGAGAGCCGTCCTCACGGGCAACCCGGTGCGTACCGAGATCCTCGCGGTTGACCGTGCACGAGACCGAAAAGGCGCCAGGGACGAGCTCGGCATCATGGGTGACAGCAGGCTTGTCGTCGTGTTCGGGGGCTCCTTGGGGGCAGGCCGGATCAACGATGCTGTTCGCCAGGCGCTCGACAGCTGGGCCAAGCGGGACGATCTGGCGGTGCGCCACATCGTCGGGCGCCGTGATTGGTCTCAGGTGCGCACCGGCCTTCCTGACCTGCCGGCAGACGGAGTCTCCTACCAGCCGGTCGAATACGAGGCTCGAATGGACCTCGTGCTGGCCGCGACCGACCTGGTCGTGTGCCGTGCCGGCGCGACGACGGTGGCCGAGCTCTCCGCTCTGGGCGTGCCGTCGATCTTGGTGCCCCTTCCCGGAGCGCCCGGCGACCATCAGACGGCAAACGCCCGTTACCTCGAGCAGGCGGGGGGAGCCGTGGTCGTTTCTGATGCTGAACTCGACGGCCGCCGCCTCGTGCGTGAGGTTGATGATTTGCTGGTCGACCCGGTTCGCTTGGCGTCGATGGCGCGCGCCGCGGCTGGCTGCGGTCGCCGGGACGCGGCAACTCGTGTGGCCGCCCTCGCAGAGGCTCACGCCCGCCGTGGCTAACCGCGCCGCACCACTCATCGAACTGACCGAGCCCCGATCGATCCACATCGTCGGCATCGGTGGAGCCGGGATGAGTGCGATCGCTGAGGTGCTCCAGGCGATGGGCCACCAAGTCACTGGCAGTGACGCGAGGGACTCCTCGGTCCTTCACCGTTTGAGGGAGCGCGGCGTTGTCGCTGCGCTCGGGCATGCAGCCGACAATGTCGGCTCGGTCGACCTCGTTGCGGTGTCGACGGCGGTTGGCGCCGGCAACGACGAGAACGTGGAGGTGCGGGAGGCGCGCCGGCGCGGAATCCCGGTCGTTCGTCGGGCCGAGATCCTTGCTGCGATCGCCGTCACTCGAAGCGTGATTGCCGTGAGTGGCACTCATGGCAAGACCACCACGTCGGCCATGCTGGCGTTGATCTTGATCGAGGCCGGCATGGAGCCGAGCTTCATTGTCGGGGCCAGTATCTCGGGGCTTGGAACCGGCGCGGGCTGGGGCTCAGGGGAATGGCTCGTTATCGAAGCTGACGAGAGCGACGGAACCTTCCTCGAGCTCGCGCCGAAGGCCGCGATCGTGACGAGCGTCGAGCCCGATCACCTGGGCCATTACGGACAGTTCAGCGATCTCGTTTCCGCCTTCGAGCGCTTCATCACCAGTGTTCAAGGGCCGTGTCTCGTGTGCGCCGACGACAAGGTGGCCCATGAGCTGGCTGCCGGCGCCGGCGCCCTCACCTACGGGACAGCCGAGGGGTCGACCTTCAGGCTGACCGACGTGGATCTTCGTCCGGACGGGAGCACCTTCGTTCTCGCCGGCCCCGGTTCTCCCACCGCACTGCGAGTGCCGATGCCGGGCCTCCATAACGCTCTCGACGCCGCCGCCGCGGCCTCGTTGGCCCTCTCACTCGGCGCGCCCGGCGAAGCGGTTGCTCGCGCGATCGCCGCCTTTCCGGGTGTCGCGCGCCGGTTCGAGCACCGGGGCGAGCTTCACGGTGTGACGTTCATCGACGACTACGCCCACCTTCCGGGCGAGGTGGGCGCCGCTCTCGCCGCGGCACGTCTGGGGTCATGGCCGCGCATCGTGTGCGTCTTCCAGCCTCACCGCTACAGCCGAACGGCCGACCTGAGTGCTGACTTCGCCGGTGCTTTTGGCTTGGCCGACCTCGTCGTCGTTACCGAGATCTACGGCGCGGGCGAGGAGCCTCGCCCCGGTGTCACTGGCAAGGCGGTCGCGGACGCCATTTTGGATGCCGACCCGACCCGCCAGGTGGCCTGGTTCCCCGATCGGGTCACCCTCGCCAAGTTCCTCCGATCCCGACTCCGGCCTGGCGACCTCTGCCTCACCCTCGGCGCCGGCGACCTGACCTCATTGCCCGAAGAACTCCTGAGGACGGTCGCGTCGTGAGCGACAGCACGATTGAAAAAGCCGCGGCCGTCCTTGGGGAGGCGGCACGGCGCAACGTCTCCCTGGCTCCGTTTACTACCTATCGAGTGGGCGGGCCCGCGGCTCTGCTGGTCGAGGCCCGCGACCAAGCTGACCTGGTGCACGTCCAAGCGGCAGTGGCTGCCTCGGGCATCGAGGTGGTCGTAGTCGGCCGGGGCTCGAACCTCCTCGTTGCCGATGCCGGCTTCAAGGGCCTGGCTGTCGTACTCGGCGATGGTTTCGCATCCATTCATTTCGAGGGAGCCACCGTGCGGGCAGGGGCAGCGGTCAGCCTTCCGGTGCTCGCCCGTCGCAGCGCGGCTGAGTCCTTGTCGGGATTGGAGTGGGCGGTCGGGGTCCCTGGCTCGGTCGGCGGAGCGGTGCGCATGAATGCCGGTGGGCACGGTTCGGATATCAGCGCCACCCTCGGGCGTGTCGGACTGGTTGATCTGGCCGGCGACGCACCGGCGCGCGAGGTACCGGCGACGGCACTTGACCTCAGCTACCGGCATTCGGCGGTCAAGGCCCACGACGTCGTGATCTGGGCCGAGTTCGAGCTCCATCCCGGCGACAGGGAAACGGCGGAGCGCGAGATCGCGGCAATCGTGCGCTGGCGGCGCGCCAACCAGCCGGGCGGCGCCAATGCCGGCTCGGTGTTCACCAATCCGCCGGGGGACTCGGCAGGACGGCTGATCGAGGCGGCCGGCCTGAAGGGTACCCGGGTCGGGTCAGCGACGGTCTCGTCGAGACATGCGAACTTCTTTCAGGTCGACAACGGCGGCGCGGCTCGCGACGTCGTCGCTCTGATGGAAACGGTTGCGGCGGCAGTGTTGGAAAGGTTTGGCATCCAACTGCACCCTGAAGTTCGCCTGATTGGCTTCTCATCACCCTTGACCGGAGGTTGAGGCATGGCAACTCGTTCCAACACATCTTCCCCTACCGTGCCGCCACCTCCGGTGCCGCCCACGGTATCTCGCCCGAGACGCCTGATGGAGCCGCGTATTCGGGTCCGGCGGGCCCAGGTCCGGCGCCAGGAGGGCCGACGGCGCCTGCGGGTTGTCGTGGCGGTGCTGGTCGTCGTCGGAACCGCGCTCGCAGGATGGGGCGCCACCCGGTCACCGCTACTCGACGTTGACCGGATCGTGGTGGAGGGCGCCGCCCAGACGGGCGCAGCCACCGCGGCAAGGGCAGCAGGCGTGAGGCGGGCTACGCCAATGGTCGATGTCGACGAGGACGCGGTACGCCGCCGCCTCGATGCCCTCCCGTGGGTGCGGTCGGTGACCGTGCGAAGAGAGTGGCCCGGGACGCTTCGCATCGGGCTCGTTGAACGAGCGCCAGTCGCCATCAGCCCGGCTCTCAACGGTGGTTGGGCGCTTGTCGACATCGAAGGCCGAGTGCTGGCCTGGCTGAGCACTCCAATTCCGGGAACACTCGCCATCGCCGGAGTGCCGCTGGCCGGTCCACCGGGCACGACATTGACACCGGCGGCACGCGGACTCCTCGATGTGGCCCAGGCGGTTTCACCCGTCCTCCGCCCTCAAATAGTGGCCGCGGCCCTCGATGCCAACGGCATCAGTCTCGGACTGACCTCCGGCGGCACGATTTTGCTTGGCGATCCGAGCGATGTGGTGGCCAAGTTGCGGGCCGCGGAGTTGGTGCTGGCCGGTGTAGACAGCACGAACCTGGCGGTGCTCGACGTCCGCCTTCCGGGCACTCCAACCGTCACCCGCCGCTGACCCTGAGGCTGGCCGCTCTTGACTCTGCCCGCGCGCGCCGCTAAAGTTTCGACCCTTAGGACAGGTTGACATAACAATAGACCTGCAGTTGAGGTTGATACTTCGCCGCACACTACCTCATAGTGGCAGCAAGCGAATCCGGCGGAGCCTTCCGGCGGGCGCAGTCTCCGAATCGGTCACATCACGGTGGCCGTTCATCGAGTGGAGGACATACATGATCGGGTCGCCCCAGAACTACCTGGCGGTCATCAAGGTCGTCGGCATCGGCGGAGGCGGCGTGAATGCCGTCAATCGCATGATCGATGCAGGGCTCAAGGGAGTCGAGTTCATCGCCGTGAACACCGACGCCCAGGCGTTGCTGATGAGCGACGCCGATGTGAAGCTCGACATCGGGCGGGAGCTGACCCGAGGTCTCGGAGCCGGGAGCGATCCCGAGGTCGGGGCCGAGGCTGCCGAAGCCCATCGTGACGAGATCGAAGAAGTGCTCAAGGGCTCCGACATGGTGTTCATCACCGCCGGCAAGGGCGGTGGCACGGGCACGGGTGGTGCGCCGGTCATCGCCGAGATCGCCAAGTCGCTCGGCGCACTCACTGTCGGAGTGGTCACCCGACCCTTCGCTTTCGAGGGCCGTCGGCGCTCGCTTCAGGCTGAGCAGGGCATCGCCAAACTGAAGGACAAGGTCGACACCCTCATCGTCATTCCGAATGACCGTCTGCTCTCGGTGTCAAACGAGAAGACTTCTGCTCTCAGCGCGTTCAAGATGGCCGACGAGGTGCTGCTCCAAGGGGTTCAGGGGATCACCGACCTCATCAACACACCCGGCCTCATCAACACCGACTTTGCTGACGTGAAGATGGTCATGAGCAACGCCGGCTCCGCGCTAATGGGTATCGGGTACGCGGCCGGCGAAGGGCGAGCGCTGAACGCGGCCCGGGCGGCAATCTCGAGCCCGTTGCTCGAAGCTTCGATCGAAGGGGCGCGCGGCATCCTGCTCAACATTTCCGGCGGGAGCGACCTGGGGCTGTTCGAGGTCAACGAGGCGGCGGAGATCATTCACGACGTTGCCCATCCCGACGCCAACATCATCGCCGGCATGGTCATCGACGACGCGCTGGGTGAAGAGGTTCGCGTCACCGTGATCGCAGCCGGGTTCGATCGCTGGGATGACGGCCGCGAGCCTGCCGCCGAGAGCCGCCAGATGTCGGGTCTCGGACTAGACGACGATGACGAGGGCGACCTTTTCGCGCCCACCCGGGGCGGCGGCGGTGGTAGCGCGGTCGACATGGACAGCGGCGAAGACGACTTCGACGTACCGTCGTTCCTCAAGTAACAGCGGGGCTTCCCCCGTTAGAGCCGAGGTAACACCAGCCCAGTGATCAGAGTTCCAGTCGGTGATGGCTGGGCCGAGGCAGTTTTCACCGACCGCGGCGACGGTGATATGGGCCACGGCGGCGTGTATGCCCATGACGTGAGCGCTGAGGTGGCGGCCCGGCGCAGCAAGATTGTGGACCTGCCGTGGACCTGGCTGCGTCAGGTGCACGGC
>JALZBN010000236.1 GCA_030947365.1 Actinomycetota bacterium | reverse complement strand
GTGGGAGTGCGATCTGGTCGAGATCTCCAACGGCACGATCCCGCTGCCGAACGCCGAGAAGGCGGCGTACATCCGCAAGAGCGCGCGCGAGTTCCCGGTCGTGAGCGAGGTGGGCTTGAAGGATGCGATGGCGTCGGAGTCGCTCTCGGCGACCGATTGGATCAACAGTGTCGGCGAGGATCTCGATGCCGGCGCCACCATCGTGATCGCCGAAGCCCGTGAAAGTGGCAAGAGCGGCATCTGTCATGCCGACGGCCAGCTTCGTACCGACGTGGTCGAGCAGATCCTTGCCAGCGGTGTCGAGCTCGACCGCCTTCTCTTCGAGGCGCCCACGAAGGATCTGCAGGTGAAGTTCCTGACCATGTTGGGCCCCAACGTCAACCTCGGCAACGTGGCCCCAGCCGACGTCATCGGACTCGAGACGCTCCGGCTCGGCCTGCGCGCCGACACCCTGTTGCAGTTTGAGGCCGCCTCGCTCTATGCGTGAAGCCCGCGACGTCTTCCATCTCGCCATCCCGGCCAGCGACCTCGACGAAGCCCAGGATTTCTATGTCGGCAAGCTCGGCTGCCACTTGGCACGCCGGTACGGCGATCGCATCACGGTCGACTTCTTCGGTGACCAGCTTGTGTGTCACCTGTCCGACAGGATCGACATCGACCCCGACATGTACCCGCGTCACTTCGGTGTGACCTTTCGCGATCGGGAAGGCTTCGATGCGGTGCTGTCGCTCGCCCGCAGCCGAAGCATCGCGTTCTACAGTCCCGTGACGTCGCGGTTCGACGGCGCGGTCGAAGAACACGAGACCTTTGTGCTGCGGGACCCGTCGAACAACCTCATCGAGTTCAAGCACTACCGAGATCCGAGGATGATGTACTGACCTGGATGCGCGTCCGCCGCCTACTGATCATCGCCGTGCCGGCGGTAGCACTGTTCGCCATGCCGGCCGTTTCGGCCCCCCCTCCCGCGCCGGCGGCGCCGTTGGCGCCCCGCTGGGTGAGCACCAGTCACCACGTTGCCGTGGGGCACCTGACCCGCACCTACCTGCTGGTCCGTCCGCCCGCAACTCGGAACCAGTCGCTTCCTGTGATCATCATCCTCCACGGTCGCAACGCCACGCCGGAGGTCGCCGAGCGTCAGACAGGGTTCGAGCCGTACGTGGGTCGCGCCATCCTCGTGTACCCCGCTGGCTACCAGAACTCGTGGAACGCCGGTGCGTGTTGCGGGGGAGCCCACATTGCCGCCGTTGACGACGTGGGTTTCCTCACCCGGCTCGTCGATCACGTCGTCGATTCACAGCACGATGCCGCGCGGCGACGGGTGTTCCTGGTTGGCTTCAGCAACGGGGGCCGGATGGCGTCGCGCCTGAGTTGCGCACAGCCGGCGATGTTCGCCGGGGTCGCCATCGTCGGAGCCATGCCGGTAGCTACATGCCCCCGCCCCCCGAGGGTTCCGCTCATCGAGATGGCGTTCGCCGGCGACCCCCTGCTGACCCTCACGGCGTCCCAGCCCCACAAGCGCCTCAACGGCTACGAGGAGTCGAGTATCGAAGAGCAGGTTGCGGCCCAGCGGCGCGTGAACGCGTGCACCGCCACGGCCAACTCGCGAGCCGAGCCAGGACTGATGGTCACCTCATGGACCGCGTGCGCCGGTGGCCGGAGCGTCGAACTCGCTGTCTACGACGGCGCCACTCACGCGTGGCCGGGTGGAGATGTTTCCCGTCCGTCCGGCGCGCAACTCATCTGGCAGTTCTTTCAGACCGTTCCGCCGAGCAGTGCCTGAGGGGTGCCGTGTGATTCAATGACCGCCGTGTGATTCAATGACCGCGGCATGGCGAGCGTTCATCAGCGTCTCCTGGAGATCGTGATGGACACGAAGGTGTTGCAGCACCTTCCCGAGCCGATCCAACTGGCGTCCGGAGAAATGAGCCAGGATTTTGTCGACGCCAAGGTTGCGGTCGACGACCCCGACGACCTGGATTTCGTGGGCGAAGCGATGACCGCGGCCGCGCGCGCCGGCGGCGTTGAGTTCGACGCTGTTGGTGGTCTCGTGCTCGGCGCGGTCCCCTTTACCTTCGCCGTGGCCCAGGCCGCTCGGTGCCAGTGGTTCCTCATTCGCAAGGAGCCCAAGGGCCGGGGCACCAACCGCTGGACCGAAGGGGCGCGCATCGGGGCTGGCAACCGGGTGGCGCTGGTCGACGACGTCATCACCACGGGCGGCTCGATCAAGCTCGCCCACGAGCGGGTGATTGCGGCGGGCGCCGAGGTCGTGTTCGCATCGACCCTCGTTGATAGAGGCGACCGCGCCGCCGAGTTCTTTCGCGGTGTCAACGTGCCGTACGTACCGATGCTGACCTATCACGATCTGGGTATTGAACCGGTCGGTGTCGCGCCGTGAGGCGCGCCGGACGGAGCACGTCCACGGCGCACCGCCGCCGGGCCCCGTGACTTGACCAACATCGCGTGGAAGAACCTGGCGGGGGAACGCACTCGTTTCGCCATCTCCGTGGCCGGTGTCGCGTTCGCTGTCGTTTTGGTGGTCACGCTTCGGGGCCTTTACTGGGGCGTCATCGCCGAAGCCACGCGCTACGTGCGCACGACCGGAGCTGACCTGTGGGTGGCCCAGGCGGGGAGCCCCGGCGACTTCCTCCAGTCCCGATCCATCTTGCCGGTGAATGACGAGGCTGCGATCGCGAAGGTTGCTGGAGTGGCTGAGGTCGCGCCCCTGCTGAGCCGTCCCGTCGGCTTCAAGCTCGGGGGCCGCGATGCCGACATGTTCCTCCTCGGTGTGCATCCCAGCGGCCTGGGTTGGCCCGAGGCGCTGCGCGCTGATCCGTCGAAGATTCCGAAGCCTGGCGAGGTCGTCGTTGATCGGGTCTTTGCCAAGAACTTCGGTGTCGAAGTCGGCGACGTCCTGCCGA
This sequence comes from Actinomycetota bacterium, assembly GCA_030947365.1. GTDB lineage: Bacteria > Actinomycetota > Acidimicrobiia > Acidimicrobiales > AC-14 > JALZBN01. The sequence goes on along the minus strand of JALZBN010000236.1, from coordinate 152 downwards.
TCGGCCTCAAGGGACTGCGGGTCTCCGCGATCGTCGGTGGTGGCAACGCCTTCGCCTACCAGTTCGCGTGGGCCAACGAGACAGACGTCGCGGCTATCGCCGGCGCTCAGGGCTTCACGAGCTACTTTCTCGTTCGCACCTCGCCCGGCGCG
>JALZBN010000235.1 GCA_030947365.1 Actinomycetota bacterium | reverse complement strand
GAGCTCACCGCCGACGCCATCTTGCTGTGCACCGGGAGTCGCCCCCGCGTGCCCGACTGGTTCGTGCCCGACGGCGACAGGCTTCTCACCACCCGGCAGGCCTATCCCCCGCCGGCGTTGCCGAGCCGGCTGGTGGTCATCGGATCGGGCGTGACCGGGGTCGAGTTCGTGCACATGTTCCGATCATTCGGGTCCAAGGTCTCACTCATCGTCAGCCGCCAGCAGGTGCTTCCCGGCAAGGATCACGAAGTGGCGGCCGCGCTGGAGGAGGACTTCCTGGAAAGCGGGGTCAAGCTGCTGAAAGGTGCTCGCGCCGTCAACGTCGCTCGGGACGGTGACGGCATCGCCGTTCACTGTGACGACGGGCGGGTGGAGAAGGGCAGCCATGCGCTGCTCGCCATCGGGTCGCTGCCAAACTCCGAAGGCCTCGGGTTGGAGTCCGCTGGCGTCGAGATTGATGCCGGCGGCTACATCCCTGTGGGCCAGCACTGCCAGAGCAACGTGCGCCACATCTACGCCGCGGGTGACCTCTCGGGAATGGTGCCGCTGTCGTCGGTAGCGTCGATGCAGGGTCGCAAGATCGCGGAGCACGTGATGGGCCTGCACACTCGCCGGCATCGTCACCTCGAGTACGACAAGGTCGCCCAGGCCGTCTTCACCGAGCCGGAGATCGCGGAGGTCGGCATTGCCGAGGCGGAGGCCTTCGCAACCGGGCGGAAGATCCGGGTGACAAAGGTGCCTTTCTCGGGCAACGCCAAGGCCGTGATCAACAACGACGCCCGCGGCTTCGTGAAGATCCTCTCCGACCCGGCCACGGGGGTCGTGCTCGGCGGCTGCATCGTCGGGAGGCACGCGGCCGAGCTGATCTCCGTCATCGCCCTCGCGGTCAATGCCCACCTGAAGGTGAGCGACATAGTCGACACCGTCTTCGTACATCCATCGCTGGCAGAGTCACTCTCCGACGCCGCCGAGTAGGACGTGCCCGAGTAGGGGTACGGCCCGTCAGCTGATGACGGCGACGACGTCGCCGGCGCTGACGGTGTCGCCCGGCGCGACCCGCAGCTCCGACACCGTGCCGGCGTGGTCGGCGTTGACCTGGTTCTCCATCTTCATCGCCTCCAAGACGCACAGAGCCTGGCCGACCTCGACTGAGTCGCCGACCGAGACCAGCACGTCGATGATCGTTCCCTGCATGGCGACAGTGATCTGCCCGCTGCCTTGCGCGCCAGTGGCGACCTGGCGGCGCCGGGAGCGCGTCGGTGCCGATGGCGCGGTGTCCGCCGTCAACACCTTCACCTGGAAGCGCTTGCCATCTACCTCTACGTCGACCTCGCGGGGGGCCGCTGGGTCATCCGGGGAACCAGCGTCGGAGTGGCCAGGAATGCCGGAAAGATCGAGCGTCTCGTCGACCCACCGGGTGGAATGCGCGCCGGAGATGAAGTCGGGGTGCTCGAGGATGACCACGAGCGCAGGAATCGTCGTCGCCACGCCCTCGACCACTGTCTCGCCAAGCGCTCGCAGCATGCGCCGGCGCGCCTCTTCGCGGTCTCGTCCCCAGACGATGACCTTGCCGAGCAGGTTGTCGTAGTGCTGGCTGACGGTGTCGCCGCTGACATAGCCGGCATCGACGCGCACGCCGTAACCGCCCGGCAGCCTGAACGCGCCGATCGCTCCTGGTGACGGTCGGAACTGGCCGCCGGCGGGATCCTCGGCATTGAGCCGGCACTCGATGCTGTGACCTCGGGGCTCAACGTCACCCTGGTCGAACGAGAGCGGTTCCCCGGCCGCGATGCGGAGTTGCTCGGCCACGATGTCGATGCCCGTGACCATCTCTGTCACCGGGTGCTCGACCTGGAGTCTCGTGTTCATCTCGAGAAACCAGAACTCGCCGTCCTGGTAGAGAAACTCGACCGTGCCGGCATTGACGTAGCCGCATGCGTGGGCGGCTTGCACCGCGGCGCGCCCCAGCGCGGCGCGTACGTCCTCAGCGAGCCCGGGGCACGGCGTCTCTTCCACCAATTTCTGATGACGGCGTTGGGCCGAGCAGTCGCGCTCGCCGAGGCAGACGATCGCGCCGGTGTTGTCGGCAAGGATCTGCACCTCCACGTGTCTCGGCCATGACAGGTAGCGCTCCACATAGAGCTCGGGCCGGCCGAACCACGCCTCGCCCTCGCGCCGGGCCGACTCCACCGCCGCCTCCACCTCCGACGCGCCGGCAACCACCTTCATGCCCCGGCCGCCGCCGCCGAAGGCGGCCTTGATCGCCAGCGGCCACCCATTCTCGTTGCCGAAGGCGACGACCTCCTCCGGAGTGCCAATGGGCTCGACGGTGCCCGGCACCACGGGTACACCAGCGGCAGCGACGGCCCGGCGCGAGGAGATCTTGTCGCCCATGACCTCCATGGCTTCAGGGGGTGGACCCACGAAGACCGCGCCGGCCGCAGTGACTGCTTTGGCGAAGTCGGGGTTCTCGGAAAAGAACCCGTAGCCCGGGTGCACGGCCTCCGCGCCGCTGCGGCGCAGGACGTCGAGGATCGCGGCGGTGTTGAGATAGCTCTCCGCAGCAGTGTTGCCGCCGATGGCAAATGCCTCATCGGCCATCGCCACATGCAGCGCGTGGCGGTCGAGATCCGAGTACACCGCGACGGTTTCGATCCCCAACTCGCGGCACGTCCGGATCACACGAATGGCGATCTCACCCCGGTTGGCGACAAGCACCTTGTTGAACATCGGCTCACTATGGTGCAGCCGTGCCCGCCGACGCCGCCAAACCGGTGTTGCCGTTCGACGACATCCGCCGACTCGGAACCGTCGATTCGACGAATCTGCGGCTGGCGGCGCTAGCGCGTGAAGAGGGTGAGCGGGCTCGCGGCATCGTGATCGTCGCCGACCACCAGACCACCGGTCGAGGCCGGAGGGGACGCACCTGGGAGGCCCCGCCCGGATCTTCCCTGCTGGTCTCCGCCCTTGTCGGCGCGCCGGCGCCGGAGCTGGCCCAGCTCACGACCGTCTGCGCCGCTCTGGCCGCCGCGGACGCCTGCGCAGACGTAAGTGGCGTACACCCGTCGTTG
>JALZBN010000234.1 GCA_030947365.1 Actinomycetota bacterium | reverse complement strand
CCCCACGGTGACGCCGGCCTCGGTCGAGCGTATGGCGGCGGTGGGCGTGAAGACGCTGTACCTCCAAGCGGCTCGGGCCGAGGACCCCTCGTCTCCTGGCGACCTCATCCACCCCGGGATCCTGGCCGCGTTCGTGCAGCGTGCTCACGCCAACGGCATCGCCGTCGTCGGTTGGTACCTGCCCCATCTCGGCGATGTCGCCGACGACATGCGCCACCTCCAAGCCATGCTCGACTTCGCGCCCGGTGGTCACGGCTTCGACTCGATCAGCGTCGACATCGAGTGGCGTAACAGCGTTGCCGACCCCGACGAGCGCTCGGCGCGCCTCGTCGACCTGTCACAGCGCGTGCGCGCCGCCGCCAATGGCGTGCCGGTGAGCGCAACGGTGCTGCCGCCGGTGGTCACCGACGTCATCAGCCCCACCTTCTGGCCCCGCTTCCCCTGGCACCAGATCTCGTCACTCTTCGACGTGTGGCTGCCCATGGACTACTGGACCAACCGCGCCGACGGCTCCCCCTACCGCGACGCCCACCGCTACACGGCCGACAACATCCGCCTGTTGCGCGAAGACCTCGGTGACTCCGGCGCGCCGGTGCACGTCATCGGTGGCATCGGCGACAAGGCGACCCTCGACGACTACCAGGGCTTCATGGCCGCGGCGGGTGAGCAGGGCGTGATCGGCGTGTCGATGTACGACTTCGCCACGACCGTGCCTGAAGCGTGGCCAATTCTGCGGGGCTAGCCCTGGGGCGTGATGCGCAGGCCGAGCTCGGCGAACTTCTCGAGCGGCCGGTCGTAACCCCGCTCCAGATGGTGCACGCCGTGGAGCACCGATGGGCCCTCGGCTGCGGCCGCGGCAATGACATACGAGAACGCGCCGCGCACGTCGGGCATCAGCATCTCCGCGCCGTGGAGCTTCGAGACTCCACGCACGACGGCTGAGTGCTTCCACCCGCTCTGCTCGAACCGGCAGGTCTGGCCCACGAGGCATTGCTCGAACAGCTCCACCTCTGCGTTCATCGACCGGAGCGCGTCGATATAGCCGAGGCGGTCTTCGAAGACGGTCTCGTGCAACACCGACATCCCCGAGACCCGTGTGAACAGCACAACGAGCGGTGGGTGCCAGTCGGTCATGAACCCGGGATGGGTGCTGGTCTGTACCGCCGCGGGTGACAGCTCACCGGCCTCGGCCGAGATGCCGTTGTCGTCGATCTCGAAGCGCGCGCCCATGCGCTGCAACGTGGAGATGGCGGTGACGAGCCGATCCTGGGCGCATCCGACGATGCGCACCTTGCCGCCCGTGGCCAAGCCGGCCACGAGATAGGAGAAGGCCTCGATGCGGTCGCCACCGAGGCGCTGGCGCGCCCCGGACAACTGCGGGACGCCCTCGATGATGTACACCCGGTCGGGTTGGCGCTCGATGCGCGCCCCCATGCGCTGGAGGAACAAAGCCAGCTCGACGACCTCGGGTTCGATGGCCGCGTTCTCGAGTGTGGTGCGACCCTTGGCGACGGCTGCGGTCATGAGCACCGTCTCCGTCGCGCCGACGCTCGGGAAGGGTAGGCGGATGTGCGCGCCGCGCAGTTCGGTGGCTTGGGCCTTCAGGCCCTCGGGGGTGAGCTCGACCTCGGCGCCAAGCTGGCGCAGGGCGTTGACGTGAAAGTCGATCGGCCGGGGCCCGATCTGGTCGCCCCCGCTCAAGGGCACGAATGCCTCGCCCAGCCGGTGCAGCAGCGGCCCGACCATCAAGATGGGAACCCGGTTGAGGCCGGTGTAGGACACGTGGATGGCGCTGTCGGACAGGGATTCGGGGTTGACGGTGATGGCGTCACCCTCGCCGTCGACATCCACGCCGACGCCGATCGAGCGGAGCATCGACGCAGTGATATCGACGTCGCCGATCGCCGGCGCGTTGAGGATCGTGCTCGGCTGCGCCGACAGGAGCGATGCCGCCATCAGCTTGGTAACGACGTTCTTCGACCCGCCGATACGAACCTCGCCACGGAGGGGTCCGACCGGCTCGATCCCCCAGGTGGGCATGACCGCCATCTACCCATCCTCCCATGCGAGCCTGCCCCCGGTCACCCGCGCCGGGGCGAGCACCGGCACCCGGCGCGCCGCGTCGCCCTCCCAGCGCACTGCTCGTACCGACGGCGCGTCGTAAGAGTCGTCGACCAGCTCAGCCACGAAGACCCCGTCGACGATGCCGATGCCGCGCGGCCAGATCTCGACCAGCCACGACGGATGGAGCTCGATGACGGCGCGAACGGCGACCTTGTCCATCTCGCCACTGACCTTGACCTCGGCGATGCTCGGCGCGACGCGCACCTGGACGCCGGAGACCACCCGGCACCCGAATCCCTGCTTCTCGGCGGTCACGTGCTGGCGAAACAGGGGTAGGGCTCGCTCCCGAAGGCCGGCCTGCAGCAGCCGCTCCTGTTTGCGTTCGAGAAACGACGAGCGCCGCCAGGCCCGGTCCCAGCTGAGGTCCATGCCGAGCTCGCGTGGCAGCTCGAGCTCTTTCGGCGCGAGGGCGGCGTCGGCGCCGAGGTAGGTCTGCATCGACGAGAACAGCTCGGGTGGCATTCCGAACTGGTGGCGCCACAAGCGCAGGGCCTGCATGCACGCGCACGGATCGCCACCGAACGCCAGCAGCGCGTTCTCCGCGCTGAGGTCGTGGTCTTCGAGCACCAGTTTTCCCCGGCGCCACGACACCCGGTGCAGGGCGCCCTCGCAGGGCACGAGGCCTTGCACGGGCGGGACGTGGTGGTACCAGTTGGGCACCCGGGGCAGGGTCACCCCGACGCCCTCAGTCGCCGATCTCGACGAGGCGGGCCCATGCCGGCGCGGCCCACACCCGGTCGGGCGACTGCCCGGGCAGGAGCGAGCGGATGAGGCCGATGACCACGTGCATACCCTTCGGCGCGTCGGTGGGCCACGGCGTCTGCCCGTCGGTCAGCACGACGACCACCGAGGGACGCGGCCTCATACGCGCCGCCGCTTCCAGTCCCGCACCCATGTCGGTGCCCCCGCCACCTACGAGCTGTACCGCCCTCGCGCTCGAAACCCGGCGCGCC
>JALZBN010000045.1 GCA_030947365.1 Actinomycetota bacterium | reverse complement strand
GGACGGCTTGCTGGAAATCGTGAGCGACTCGACCTACGTCGTCAACTGCTTCCGCGACCGCTGGTGGGAAGGCTGGCTGGCCCGGGGGTGGATCAACAAGGCCAAGAAGCCGGTGGCCAACCGCGATCTGTGGGAGCCGCTGATCGACGCCGTGCGCGCCGACCCCGAGCGAGTGACCTTCCGCTGGGTCAAGGGCCACAGCACCGATCCCTTCAACGACCTGGTCGACCGGCTGGCGGTCGACGCGGCGCGCACCCAGACCGGGCGCGCCGGCACCGGTGACCCCGGCGATCTCGGGCCCCCCGACGGACCCGCCGACGCACCCGGCGCGCCCGACTCACGAGCGCCGGCGGGCCACCTCGTTGTGGTCGCTGGTCACCGGCCGCCGGAGCTGGGTGGTTACGAGACGAACCCCGTCGCCGATGGCGTGCGCTGCAAACTGGCCGACATCCTGCGCGCCAAGCGAGAGCTCCAGCCCAATCTGGTGGTGCTCAGCGGTATGGGGCTCGGCGCCGAGCAACTCGCCGTCGAAGCGGCCGCCGACGCCGAAGTGCCCTACGTCGCCGTCCTTCCCTATCCCGACCCCGATTCGGTGTGGCCAGAGACGTCGAAGCGTCGCCACCGGGAGTTGCTCAACGGCGCGCGCGCCGAGGTCATCCTCCAATCGAAAGCCCCTTCGACAAAGCAGCAAGCCGGCGCCGCCCTCAGCCGGCGCGACGCATGGTTGGCCCGCAACGCGAATGAGGCGCTGGTGGTGTGGGATGGCAACGACCCGGCCGTCGGACGGCTGGTGCGATCGCTGCACGACGCCCTCGGCGAGGAGAACGTCTGGGTCATCGCGCCGGCGCCAGGCGGCTGACGGGATAGCGGTCGACGGTGAGGCGCGCCGGCGCGTCTCTCACCGCCGCGAGCATCGCCAAGAACTCGCGCCGAGTCACGCTCACCGCGCCCATGCGCTCGAGGTGCTCGGTGGGAAGTTGTACGTCGACGAACGCGCCGCCGGCCTCCCGCCAGCGACAGCAGAGGTCGACGAGCGCGGCCTTGGACGCGTCGGTGGCCCGATGGAACATCGACTCGCCCGTGAAGCAGCCGCCCACCGCGACGCCGTAGATGCCGCCGACGAGCTGCGCGCCGTCCCACACCTCGACGCTGTGGGCCCATCCCAACCGGTGGAGCTGGCCGTAGGCCGCCTTCATCTCGTCGGTGATCCACGTGCCCTCCGACCCGCGCCGGAATCCGCTCTCGGCCATCACCCGGTCAAAGGCCCGATTGACAGTCGTCTCCCAGCCACAGCTCCGCAGGCGTGCTCGCAACGTCCGCGACACGTGGACCTTGTCCGCCGCGAGCAACGCCCTCGGATCGGGCGAGAACCAGGGCAGGTCGACGCCCTCATGAGGCCACGGGAAGATGCCGCGCCGGTAGGCATCGACGAGCGTCTCCGGCGCCAGGTCGGCGCCAATGCCGACGAGATCGTCTTTTCCCGTCCGGTCTGGATCGGGAAGGTCCCACGCCGAGGGTCCGATCGGCTCCGGTGGCGGCGCGAGCATCGTCCCAGTCTCGCCCAGCAAGCCACGGTCAAGCCCCGGCGCCGCGGTGGGCCGGGCGGCGCGCGCCGATGGTGTCCATCCATACCGGCTCGTAACCCGAGGCGCGCAGACTGTCTGCGACCTCCGCGGGGGAACGCGAGTCGCTGATTTCGAACTGCGGCTCGGCATCGCTCGGACCCGTGTACCCCCCTGGTTCGGTGTGCGAGCCGGCCGACATCTGGGTGACACCCAGCCGCATGAGACCGTCACGCAATGTCGGCGGCTCCCGGGTGGACAGCGAGATCCCGACGTCGGGCAAGACGAGTCGGAGGGCGCAGACCAGCTGGGTCAGCTCGCGATCGGTGACGGCGCGCGCCGGCTCGAAGTCACCCGCCGCCGGACGGAGCCGGGGCAGCGACATCGTCACGCTGCACCGCCACCACCGCCGTACGAGGTCTTGCGCGTGGGCCGCGACGGCCAGCGCGTCGGCGCGCCAATCGGAGTTGAGCCCAAGGAGGACACCGACCGCAAGTTGTCGCATGCCCGCTTCGGCGCCGCGGTCACACGCTGTCAACCGCCAGTCGTAGTTGCGCTTCTTCCCCTTCAGGTGAGCCGCGCCGTACACGTCGCGGTCATACGTCTCCTGGTACACGACGAGACCTTCGCAACCGGCTTCGACGAGCCGCCGGTAGACCGGTGTGTCCCACACCTGGACCTCGATCGATACCGAAGGGACCTCGGCCGAGGCCGCTCGCACACAGTCGACCAGGTAGTCGGGATTGACGATGCGTGCGTGCTCACCGGACACCAGAAGGACGGAACGAAAGCCGCGCCGGGCCAGCTCACGGGCCTCGGCGCCGACCTCGTGCGGTGTCAGGGTTCGACGAGCGATCTGGTTCCCAGCAGAGAAGCCGCAATAGGTGCACGTAGAGACGCACTCATTCGACAAGTAGAGGGGCGCGAACATCCGGACGACGCGTCCGAACCGGCGCACGGTGGTCTCGTGGGCGGCGCGAGCGATGTCTTCGAGCCGCTCCGATGCTTCCGGCGACAGAAGCACGGCGAGGTCGTCGAGCGACCGTTTGGAACGGCCGAGGACGGCGTCGACGTCGCTCAAGAGAGGAAGCCGGTGAGCGGCGACGACGCGTCGGCGCGCGTGGAACTCGCCGGCAGCCCACTGACGAAGGCGCGCCGACCCGCTTCCACCGCAAGACGGAAGGCGTGCGCCATTGCCGGTGGATCGCCGGCCGTGCCGATGGCTGTATTCACCAAGACCGCGTCGGCGCCGAGCTCCATGGCTTCGGCGGCCTGCGACGGCGCGCCGATGCCAGCGTCGACGACAACCGGCACAAGGGATTGCTCCACGATGATCTCGAGGGCGGCGCGAGTACGCAGGCCCTGGTTCGAACCGATCCACGAGCCCAGGGGCATGACCGTCGCACAACCAACCTCTTCCAGCCGCTTGCACAAGACGGGGTCGGCGTTGACGTAGGGCAGAACGGTGAAGCCCTCGCGGCAGAGGATATCCGCCGCCTTCAGCGTCTCCACCGGGTCTGGCAGTAGGTAACGCGGCTCGGGAGTGACCTCCAGCTTGATCCATGTCGGAAGCCCGGCGGCGCGCGCCAAGCGGGCCAGGCGCACGGCCTCCTCGGCGTCATCGGCGCCGCTGGTGTTGGTGAGCAGCAACACGTGATCGCGGTCGATGCCATCGAGGATGTCCTCGGCGTTGTTGTCGGGGTCGACCCGGCGTAGCGCCACGGTGACCATCTCTGTGCCCGAGGACTCGATGCTGGCGCGCAGCGCCGAGTTGGAAGGGAACTTTCCCGTGCCGAGAAAGAGCCGGGACCCGAAGTCACGTCCGGCGATGGATAGCGGTTCCAAGTTGCCATCTAGGTTAGTCGCCATGGTCAGCGGCCCATCCTCGTTATGAGTACGCGCTGGCTGATCGTCGCTGCCCTTCTGACCGGCTTGGTCATCCTTGTTGCCTTCGCCGTGCAAATCACACTCGCCGCCTAAGCTGACGCCTCTTGGAGGTGAGTTCTCATCGCTGACGCGTTCGATCTCGTGGTGATTGGAGGGGGGCCAGCCGGGTACGGCGCGGCCCTTTACGGTGCCGCGGGCGGGCTCTCTGTCGCCGTCGTCGAACGCGACAAAGTGGGTGGCACCTGCCTGCACCGGGGTTGCATCCCGGCCAAGCACCTGCTCGAAACGGCGTCGGTGTTTCGCACCGTCTCGGGAGCCAAGGAGTTCGGCGTAATGGCCGACCAACCCACGCTCGACTTCCCCGCCAGCCAAGCCCGCAAGCAGAAGGTCGTCGACCAGTTGTGCAAGGGCCTTCAGTCGCTCATGAAGAGTCGCAAGATCACGATGATCACGGGCACCGGCACGTTGGGCGCGGATCACCTCGTCACTGTCGAGGGCGGCCAGATCGGCCGAGAACGGGGGCCACAGCGCCAACTCACCGGTCGCCACGTGGTCCTGGCCAGCGGGTCCGTCCCTCGCACGCTCCCCGGCTTCGAGGTCGACGGCACGACGGTGCTCACCTCCGACGAGGTGCTGGCCCTCGACAAGCTTCCGTCGTCGGCCGCGGTCATCGGCGGCGGTGCCATCGGCTGCGAGTTCGCATCGCTCATGAACGACCTCGGCGTGCAGGTAACGCTCCTGGAGGCGCTGCCCAAGCTGCTTCCGGGTTGCGACTCCGACGTGGTCGAGGTTGTGGCCCGCTCGTTCAAGAAGCGCGGCATCGACGTCCGCACCGGCGTGCAGGTAACCGGCCACGAGCCCTCCAACGGGCTGACGGCCGTCAAGCTCGGCGATGGCAAGTCGGTCACGGTAGAGGCGGTCGTGATCTCGGTGGGGCGCCGGCCGCTCTCCGACAGCCTGGGCTTGGACGCCACCGACGTCGAGGTTGGCGATCGAGGCTTCGTCACGGTCGACGACCACATGCGCACGACTGAAGCCGGCGTGTACGCCCTTGGTGACCTGGTCGACACTCCCCAGCTGGCCCACGTCGGCTTTGCCGAAGCGATCGTGGCCGTGAAAGACCTGCTCGGTGAGCACGTCATTCCCGTCGACTACTCCAAGATCCCGTGGTGCATCTACTGCTTCCCCGAGGTCGCCTTCGCTGGCATGTCCGAGCAGGCGGCGCGAGACGCTGGGCACACCGATGTCGTCGTGTCGAAGCACCGCTTCCAAGCCAACAGCCGGGCTCTCATCATCGGTGAGCCGGAGGGCCTGGTGAAGGTGATCGCCGACGGCCGAGGCGGACCGTTGCTCGGGGTGCACATGGTTGGCCCGATGGTCACCGAGCAACTGGCGGAGGGCTGGCTAGCCGTCAACTGGGAGGCCACTCCCGAGGATGTCAGCGCGTTTGTCCATCCTCACCCGAGTCTGTCCGAGACGTTCGGCGAGACCGTCATGTCGCTCACCGGAAGGGGGCTCCACGGCTGATGGCAGACGTCACTATGCCGCAGCTCGGTGAAACCGTCACCGAGGGCACCATCATCAAATGGCTGAAGGCCGTGGGCGACACCGTCGCCGAGGACGAGGCCCTCTTCGAAGTTTCAACCGACAAGGTCGACTCCGAGGTGCCGTCGACCGTGACGGGCCAGGTCCAAGAGATCCTCGTGCCCGAGGGCGAGACCGTCGACGTCGGCACCAAGCTGGCCGTCATCACCGAGGGCGCGGCAACGGCGCCTGCTGCTGCCGCCGCGGAGCCAGCACCCACCCCCCCACCCGGCCCCGAGCCCGCGCCGGAACCGGTCGCGCCGGCCGAGGTACCCAAGGGCGTCCTCCTGTCCCCGGTGGTACGCAAGCTCCTCGCAGAACACGAGCTCGACCCCGCCGGCATCAGCGGCACCGGCCAGGGTGGCCGCATCACTCGCGCTGACGTCTTGGCCGTCATTGACAAGAACGGCGGTGGCCGGCGCAAGCCGGCGGAACCGTCGCCAGCCCAACCCGCGCCGGCGCGAGCCGCGCCGGCCACGCCAGCCAAGACCGTCTTCACACCGGGTACCGACGACGAGACGGTCCGCTTCTCCAACATCCGGCGGCGCACGGCCGAGCACATGATCCGCTCACAAGCAACGTCGGCCCACGTGCTGACCGTCACCGAGGTCGATTTCTACGGCGTCGACCGCGTGCGCCTCGCCGTACGCAGCGAGTTCAAGGCCAGGGAGGGCTTCTCCCTCACCTACCTTCCCTTCGTCGCTCGCGCCGTCGTCGACGCCCTCGCCGACTTTCCGCACCTCAACGCGTCGGTCGGCAACGACGAGCTGATCCTCCACCGCCATATCCACCTCGGCTTCGCCGTCGATCTCAACTTCGAGGGACTTATCGTCCCCGTGGTCCGCGAGGCGCAGACCAAGCGCTTGGGAGCCATCGCCGCGTCGCTCGCCGACCTCGCCAGCCGGGCTCGCTCGCGCGAGCTGTCGGCCGACGACATCTCCGGCGGCACCTTCACCATCACCAACCCGGGCCCGTTCGGCACCTTCATCACCGCGCCGGTGATCAACCAGCCCCAGGTGGCCATCCTTTCCACCGACGGTATCAAGAAGCGTCCAGTCGCCGTGGAGCTGCCCGACGGTACCGATGCCGTCGCCATCCACCCGGTTGGCAACCTGGCTCTGTCATTCGACCACCGGGCGGTCGACGGCGCGTACGCGTCGGCCTTTCTCGGCCGCTGCCGCGACATCCTCGAAACCCGCGACTGGTCGCAAGAAGTTTGACCGAGCGGGCCCTGCGCACCCGGTGGCTCGGACGGGTGCGGTACCGCGACGGCCACGCCCTCCAGCGAGCGTTGTTCGACAACGCTGCCGACGATTACCTGCTGCTCGTCGAGCACCCTCACGTGTACACGCTGGGACTGCGCGGCTCGCTCGACCACGTCTTGGTGGCGCCCGAGTCGGTCGGCGCTGAGCTGGTCACGACCAATCGCGGCGGCGACGTCACCTACCACGGCCCGGGTCAGCTCGTCGGCTACCCGATCCTGTCGATGCCCGACGGCCCCAGCGCGACGCCGGCCTACGTCCACTCGGTGGAACAACTGGTCATCGATGCGTGCGCCGACCTCGGGTTCGCCCGGGCGGCGCGCCTCGACGGCTACCCCGGAGTGTGGGTCGACCCCACCGGCTCCGCGCCGCGCAAGCTGTGTGCCATCGGCGTGCGCCGCACCCGCGGAAGAACGATGCACGGATTCGCCCTCAACGTCGATCCTGACATGACCTACTTCGACCACATCGTGCCCTGCGGGATTCACGACAAGGGCGTCACGTCACTCGCCGCCGAGGGCGTCAAGGTGACGATGCGCGACGTTGTCGACGCCATCGCAGCACGCGCCGCGGCGCGTTGGGGTGGCGCCCACACCGAGCGCCAAGACGTCAGTGCCCGGGGCACGGCGCCGACCGCAGCCACCGACGTGGTGCCGTTCGGTTCACCCAAGCCAGCATGGATGCGGGTCAAGGCCGACATGGGTGCGGGGTTCCGCGACATCAAGCGCACCATGCGCGAGCGAAAGCTCGTGACGGTTTGCGAGGAGGCCGGCTGCCCCAACATCTTCGAGTGCTGGAAAGCCGGCACCGCCACCTTCATGATCAACGGCGAACGCTGCACGCGAGCCTGTGGCTTCTGTCTGGTCGACACCAGCCGGCCGGCGGTGCCCGACCCCGACGAGGCCGAGCACGTCGCCGACGCGGTGGGACGCATGGGTCTCGCCCACGCAGTCATCACCGGCGTGGCTCGTGACGACTTGGCCGACGGCGGCGCGGCGGCGTTTGCGGCGGCAATTCACGCCGTCCGTCGCCGCTGCCCGACGACATCGGTCGAGGTTCTGATCCCCGACTGCAAGGGCCATCCCGAGGCACTACAGACAATATTTGGTGCCAAGCCCGATGTGCTCAACCACAACCTCGAGACCGTCGCCCGGCTCCAGCGCGCCGTGCGCCCCCAGGCCTCCTACGCCCGCAGCCTCGCGGTGCTCGGTCGGGCCTCCGCCGCCGGGCTCACCACCAAGTCGGGCCTGATGGTCGGCATGGGCGAGTCCGAACAGGAGGTGCTCGGGGCCATGGCCGACCTTCGCAACATCGGCGTGAGCATCCTCACCCTCGGCCAGTACCTCCGGCCGACGGCGGAGCACGTCGCGGTGGCGCGCTGGTGGCAGCCGGATGAATTCGACAGGCTGGGCGCCGCCGGCGAGTCGATGGGCTTCGCCCACGTGCAGTCGTCGCCATTGACGCGCTCGAGCTATCACGCCCGAGAAGCGGCCGTCACCGTCTCCGGATGAGCGTGACTCCGTCGCGCACGGTCAACATCACCGCGACAACCCGGGGGTCATTGCGCAAGAAATCGTTGAACTCGGCGATGGCCCGAGTGTCCTCGTCGGCATCGCCCTGGTCGGCATCGCCCTGGTCGGCATAGAGCACCCGACCGCTCCACAAGACGTTGTCGACGGCGATGAACCCACCGTCGGAGAGTTTGGGTAACACCGCTTCGTAGTAGTTCTTGTAGTTCGCCTTGTCGGCGTCGATGAATACGAAGTCGAAGGGGCCGTCGAGGCGACCGAGCGTCTCGAGCGCGGGGCCCATCCGGATCTCGATTCGATCGGCGTAGGGGCTGGCCTCGATGTGGCGTCGCGCGATCTCCTCCGACGCAGGATTGACGTCACACGTGATCAACCGACCATCAGGCGGCAGCGCCGCGGCCATCGACAACGCCGAGTAGCCGGTGAACATGCCGATCTCGAGGACGCGCCGGGCGCCGCTGATCGCCACCAGTGTTTCGAGGAAGCGGCCCTCGACCGGCCCCACCATCATGTTCG
>JALZBN010000044.1:5904-8378 GCA_030947365.1 Actinomycetota bacterium | reverse complement strand
CCGCTGGCGGCGCTCCGGTCACGGTACGCTCGGCGCGTCCCCTCCATTCCTTGCACTCAAATCGTCGTGATCTGGGGCGAGATGGCCGATTTCACGACGATTGGAGTGCAACGAATAGACCAAGCCCGGATGATGGAATGGTAGACATGATAGATTCAAAATCTATTGTCCGAAAGGGCGTGCGGGTTCGAGTCCCGCTCCGGGCACCTAACGCTTATTTCTATTGAATCGAACATGTAGCGCCCGTAGGCATGGCCACCGACATGGTTCGTTCCACGCCACCGTCTGAGTGGATGAGTCCGCGAAGCAGCATTCGTTCTCATCCCTTGTGCCAGTAGCGCCTTCACGCGCTCCACGCCTGGCGAGGGGGCGGGTCACATGCCGTCCTACCAAACGTATGTTCCGTCAAGCAAGCAAAAGAATGGAGCCCCAAGGAAGTTTCCTCCGCTCGGCTCGTGCGAACCAGGCTTCGGTTACCACCTCGGGACTCCAAGACGAATGATAAAGATGACCGTGCCGGCCGTCAAGGAAAAGTTCTAGACGCCCCAGGCGGGTGCTTGGTTGAGCAGGAAGCGGCTGACGGCCAGGCAGCGGTCGAGAACCTCGCACAGCAGTTCTTCGCCGGCGAGGACCCGGGCAAGAGAGACCTGTTGGCGGGCGACGACAGTGAGGCTGCGCTCGGGTGCATCGGTTACTGACGCAAAGGAGTCGATGGCCGAAACCTCGAGCGGCAGGTCGGGTCCGCCGACGCCGGCTAGCTCGGTGGCCAGCAACAGCAGGTCGGGCCCCTTCGGCAAGGGCGGGAGCGCCCAGGTGAAGTTGAGTGGGAACTGGAACTCGTCGGGCGGCTCGTCGTCGTCGGGTAGATCGGCAACCGCGTCCTCGAAGGCGAGCAGCACGCGCGGCTCGACCTCGAGGGCCAAGTGCAGGTCAAGGGGTCCGCCGCAGCCCTCCTCGGGATGAAGATCGACCTCCCACACCTGGCGCAACGAGTAAGTCTCGACAAAATGCCGTTCGTCGTGCACGTGGAAGCCGTGGTCGACGGCATGATCCTTGAGCTCTGCGACGTAGCCGGCCACATCGATGGCGGCCACCGGCACCCTCCTGTTAAGAACGAAACTTCTTGGGCGAAACGAAGATGACAGGAGCGTAGGTCAGCCCTGACCCTTATGGGTCAGCCGGCGCCGTCGGACCCTTCGGGAGGTGCCTTCGACGCGCCGGCCTTGCTGCCGGCGAGGAGATTACGGGCCAGCTGCAGGCCGGTGACACCCTGAGAGAGAGCAGCCGCGAGTGCCTCCGATAGACCCTGCGCGCCGTTGAGAACGATCATCTGATCGATCGAGCCGAATGGTTTCGCCGCCGCCTCGACGATCGCCGGCCACTGCTGAGCCAGCTCCTGGCCGATGACGGCGTCCTGGTTCTCGGCTAGAGCGTCGGCGCGCGCCTTGATCGACTGCGCCTCGGCCATACCCCGGGCTCGCACCGCTTCGCCATCTGCGAGTCCTCGGGCCTGCGTCGCCGACGCCTCGGCCTCGCCTTGGAGGCGAATGGACTCGGCGTGGGCACCGGCCTCGAGCCGAACGTGCTCGGCCTCCGCACCGGCCTCGACCTTCACCCGGTTGGAGTTGGCGACCGCCTGGAGCTCGACCTCCTGTGCCTGGGCCTCCGCGCTGTGGACTCGCGAGTCGCGTTCGGCCCGGGCCAGCGTGACCTTCTCGTAGGCGGCCGCGTCCGCCGGCTTGCGGACCTTGGCCTGAAGTCGCTGCTCCTCCCGCTCACCTTCGAGTTGAGCGACCTTGGTCTCCTGCACGACCACCTCTTGGCGCGCCGTGGCTTCGGACAGCGGTCCGGCCTGCTTGGCCTCGGCGGCAGCTTCGTCGACCTCGGCCTGGAAGCCCGCCTGCTTTATGTGACTGTCGCGCCGGGCAAGGGCCTTCAGCGCGTCTGCCGCCTGCTCCTGCTCGGTCGCCTCGCGGTCAGCGTGGGCTTGGGCGATGCGCGCCTGGCTGGCGACGGCGGCGGCGTGGGGCTTTCCGAGATTCTCGATGTAACCCGTGGGGTCGTCGATCTCCTGGATCTGGAGCGAGTCGACGATGAGCCCGAGCTTCTCCATCTCCGTGCCCGAGGAGCCGCGGGTCAGCGACGTCAGCTTCTCCCGGTCGCGGATCATCTCCTCGACGGTCATGTTCCCGACGATGGCACGCAGGTGGCCAGCGAAGACGTTGTGCACCCGCTGGTCCATCTTGTCCTGCTGGTCGAGGAACCGGCGCGCCGCGTTGGCGATCGAGGTGTAGTCGTCGCCCACTTTGAAGATGACCACGCCCTTGATCCCAAGTGGGATGCCCTGATGCGTGACGCAGTCGATCCCGAGCTCTGTCTCCCGCAGGTCGAGCGACAGGCGCCGCACGGTCTGGACGCCTGGCACCACGAGTGTGCCCTTACCGGTGACGATCCTGAATCCCAGCGTCTCCGAC
>JALZBN010000044.1:0-5894 GCA_030947365.1 Actinomycetota bacterium | reverse complement strand
CTCCGACACCGCGTCGCTCGGCATGTGCTCGCGGAGACCGGAAATGATGAGTGCCTCGTTGGGCTCGGCGACGCGCCAGCATGCCTTGAACAGGATCATGAGGAAGACGACGGCACCAACAACGATCGCGGCGATGATCATGACTATTGACCTCCAGGTCTTGTCACATGCGGCTCACAACCACCGTCCGGGGAGGGAAGTACTCCACGACGACGACCCGCGTTCCCGGCGCGATCGACTCCTCGCCCTCGGCTGCGTAGGCGGTGAACGCCTCACTGCCGCCGCGAACAGTGACCATCACCTCACCAAGGCGTTCGGGGGAGATGGTGCTGGTGACTCGCCCCATCTTCCCGACCATGCGGTGGTCGACCATCGACTTCCTTTCCTGCAGTGGATCGAGCACCAGTGTCGCAGCGTTCAACCCGATGCGCCCGAACTTCCCCTGTAGCGTCGCAATCCGTGACCGACGAAGAGCTGCTCCACGTTCTGAATGCCGCAGCCGGCGCGGTACGCGGTGCGCTCGACGGCCTTGCGGATTGGGGGCCGGCGGGAACCCGGCCTGGGCAGTACCGCAGCGATCTCGTGGCCGACGAGGCCGCCTTGCGGGTGCTCGACGCTGCCGGACTCGGCGTGTTGAGCGAGGAGAGTGGCGACCACAACCGGGACCGAGACTTCCTTGTTGCCCTCGACCCGGTCGACGGGTCAACGAACGCGTCCCGCCGGCTGCCCTGGTACGCCACGAGTCTTTGCCTCCTCGACGGCGACGGTCCCCGCGTAGGGCTGGTGGTGAATCTGGCGACGGGCGACCGCTATGAGGCCATTCGGGGCGCCGGCGCGCGCCACAACGGCGAGGCCATGGGACCCACCGCTAGCACAACGATGTCCGACGCACTCGTCGGCGTCGTGGGTTATCCGGGGCAACACCTCGGTTGGAGGCAGGTACGAGCCCTCGGGGCCGCCGCCCTCGACCTGTGCGCCGTTGCCACCGGTCAACTCGACGCGTTCATCGACTGCTCGCCGGCCGGGCACGCGCCGTGGGACTACCTCGCAGGCATGTTGATCTGTCAGGAGGTCGGCGCGCCGGTCGTCGACCGCACCGGCCGTGAGCTCGTTGTGCGCACCGCAGCGGAGCGCCGATCGCCGATCGCGGCCGCTACGCCCTCACTACTCGAAGAGGCCGTCGCGGCGCGCGCCGCGGCTGGCTGACGGCGTGCTCAGCGAGAAGTGCGAGGTTCCGACGGTGCCCGGCGCGCCGGGACCGCGCCGAGCCGGGACATGAGTCCGTCACCCGCGTCGGGGTCGTGGGGGTCGGGCGGGGTGGCGGGATGGCGAAGCTTCGAGAGCGCCTTGGCTTCTATCTGGCGTATGCGTTCCCGGGTGAGGTCGAACTTCTGCCCGACCTCCTCGAGCGTGTGAGGGCGATCTCCGACGAGGCCGAAGCGCAACTCGAGGATTCGTTGCTCACGTTCTGAGAGCGTGGCGAGCACGCCGTGCAGGTCAGCGTGTTCCATCGCCGAGACGGCGGCATCGAACGATGCCTGTGCCGCTGGATCCTCGAGAAAGTCGGCGAGCTCGGCGTCGTCCTCACCCACCGGCTCTGAGAGCGAGATGGGATCCGGCGCGACCCGCTGTGCATCTCGGACCTTGTCGGGTGTGAAACCGGTGTCGGCAGCCAGTTCCGATGTCGTTGGCTCGCGTCCGAGCCGTCGGGACAGGCGGGCCGCGGAACGGGTCACCTGGCCGACCGTCTCGACCATGTGCACCGGCACGCGGATGGTGCGGCTCTTGTCGGCAATGGCGCGGCTGATCGCCTGACGAATCCACCAAGTGGCATAGGTGGAGAACTTGAAGCCGCGCCGGTGATCGAACCGGTCGACGGCGCGCATGAGCCCCAGGTTTCCCTCTTGAACGAGGTCGATGAGGGGAAGACCACACGGTTGGTAGCGCTTGGCGATGGACACGACGAGTCGGAGGTTCGACTGAATGAACTCTTGCTTCGCGTCGCGCCCCGCGAGCGACGCCTTTCGGAGCTTGATGTGGCCGGCCGGCTCGATGACGTCGGTTTCGGCCAGCACGGCCTCGGACAGCACTGCTTCGGCCTCGCGCCCAGCTTCGATCGTCTTGGCCAGCCGGACCTCATCGGCGGCCGTGAGCAGCGTATAGCCGCCAATCTCTTTGAGGTATTGCCGCATGAGATCTTCAGCCACGTTTGCCGTGCGTCCCCGTCACCGTGCTGCGCGCTCCGTGAGGAACGCCTGCCAAGAGAGTAGCCAAACGGCGCGCGCCACGGCGGGAACAGTGGGTGAACGGGCCGGTACGCTTTGCCACTCGGGCGCTTAGCTCAGCTGGTTAGAGCACCGCCCTTACAAGGCGGGGGTCGGGGGTTCGAGTCCCTCAGCGCCCACAACCTCAGCGCCCACAACATCCTTGCCGCAGGTGCAGTTGTCGGTCGGGACCCCGCAGCCGTCGCAGGCGACGCGCCCCTCTTTGTCGTCGAGGTGCACGCCAGCACCGCAGATGGCACAGCTGCCCCTTCGGAGGATGTCGTCGAGATTGGTCATGTACCCGTGAGTATCGCGCTCAGCGGGCAGGCGCGGACGGCCGAGGCGACATCGAGGACGCTGGTATCCTGAAGTCCTCCACCCGTGCACCAAGAATTCGCCCGCCCCGGGCAATTGAGAAGGACGAATGCGCAGACTCACCATCCGCTGTCCGGAGTGTTTCGCCCGGATCGTGGCCGAGCCCGACGACGACGCCAAGACGACTCTGTGGCTCCACGGCCTTTCCGGCCGGTGCCGAGCGAAAACAACGGCCAAGACCGAGCGACCTCGGCGCAAGGAGCGGCTGGAGGCCATGCTCGGCGAGGAATGGGGCTAAGCCCCACCCAGCCAAGCCCGAAGTAGTCTGCCCACCACAATGCGCGCCCTTCGCCGCTTCATACTCACCGTTGCTGCGGCAGGTGTGGGCGTGGCCGCGGCGACGGCACTGATTGTGGGGCTCGGACGAATTGCCTTCACGTCAGGGATGGCGCAAACCAATGACGTCCTCGATCTCCAGCCGCTCGCGGCCCGCTCGGTCGTCTATGCCCGTGATGGGAGCGTGCTGCAGATCTGGCACGCCGAAGAGGACAGAGTTCCTGTCACGCTCGCTCAGGTGCCCCCCCCGGTCGTACGCGCCGTGCTCGACGCGGAAGACGACCGCTTCTACGACCACGGAGCAATCGACCTCCGAGCGCTGGCGCGTGCCTTGGTTGTCAACGTCGAGTCGGGTGGAGTGTCCGAGGGCGGGTCGACCATCACCCAGCAGTTGGTCAAGGTCACGCTGCTCAATGCCCGCCAGGATGTCAACCGTAAGGTCCAGGAAGCGGCCCTGGCATTCCGGCTCGAAGAGCGCATGTCGAAGAACCAGATATTGGAGCGCTACCTCAACACCGTGTACTTCGGCAACGGAGCCTACGGTCTCCAGGCCGCAGCCGAGAAGTACTTCAGCACCGACGTCGGACACCTGTCCCTTGGTCAGGCGACCCTGCTCGCCAGTCTCATCCGCGACCCCGTTGGCGCCGACCCGTTCCGCCATCCGAGTGCCGCTCTCGACCGCCGCAACGTCGTCGCCGACCGCATGCACGACCTCGGCCACACCACCGATGTTCAGCGGGCACAGGTGAAGGCTGAAGCGCTGCCGCAGCCACCGCCGGAGCCTCCGGCGCGCGCCAGCGACTACTTCACCGAGCACGTCAAGCAGCTTCTCCTCGACGATCCTCGGCTAGGAGCCACCAAGCAAGAGCGCACCTTTGCCATCTTCAAGGGCGGATTGTCGATTCACACCACCCTCGATCCTCACGACCAACAGACGGCAGAGGACTCGGTGGCCGCCAACCTCCCTGACACCGGAGGGCAGTTCAATGCCGCCGTCGTATCCGTCGACCCCGCGACGGGAGCGGTGCGGGCCCTGGTGGGTGGTCCCAGCTTTGCCCAGTCCAAATTCAACCTGGCCACCGATGGGCCCGGGCGCCAGCCGGGCTCGGCCTTCAAGGCCTTCACCTTGATGGCGGCGCTCGAGAAGGGTCTGTCGCCAAAGGACTCCATCCTGGGGTCGGCGCCGTGTTCGATACCGAACCCCGGCGGGACACCCGATCCGTGGGCGCCAACGAACGTCGAGGGAGAGTCGGCGGGTGTGCTGAGCCTTACCGATGCAACCGTTCACTCGATCAACTGCGCCTACGCCCGTCTGGTCAAGATCGTGGGTCCGGAGGCCGTCGTCGACGTGGCGAAGCGCATGGGTGTGACCAACCCGCTTTCGCCCAACCTCTCCATCACGCTGGGCAGCGACACGGTGACGCCTCTCCAGATGGCCTCCGCGTACGCCACCCTGGCGGCCGACGGTGAGCACCACGCGCCGTACTTCATCGACAGGGTCGACGACCAGCAGGGAAAGCTCCTTTTCCGCAACACTCCGAAGGCCGATCGCGCCGTATCGGCCGACAACGCTCGGGTGGAGACACAAGTCCTGAGTCAGGTGGTCCAGCGCGGTACGGGCACCGCTGCCGGTATCCCCAACTGGGGTGTAGCCGGCAAGACCGGCACCACCGACAATTACGCCAACGCCTGGTTCGTGGGATACACGCCGGCGCTGGCGACAGCGGTCTGGATGGGTTCGCCCGACGGCGACGTCCCGATGCGTAACGTCGGGGGGATCCGGGTCTTCGGCGGCACGTACCCGGCGCGGATCTGGCACGACTACATGGCCGCGGCACTCGCCAATATCCCGCCCGCCGGGTTCCCCGAGCCCGACTCCTACCCCGGGGGGTCTGACTACCTGTCGATCCCCAGCGAGAAGTCGAGCCGAGCCGATTCGTCCAATTCCGGTGGTCCCTCGTTGGGCGGCGGCGCAGTCCTTCCCGTTTCGCCGTTCCCCCCATCGCCTGTGCAGCCGCCGATCCTCAACATCCCCACGCCGCAGGTGACGATCCCCGCGGCCCCGCGGTTCACGATTCCCCCGATCTCGATTCCCCAGATCACGATCCCCGAGCGCCCGACCCGCCCGAGCCGTGGCGGGTAGGGGAGAGGTGGGGCGTTGAGCATCTATCAGAACCTGCTGCGGGTTCAGGGGCACGACACAGCTGTCGACCGGCTGCGGCACCGGCGCGAAACCCTCGCCGAGGCGGCGCGTCTCAAGGCCGTAGGCGATGCAATCGTTGCCGTGGAGGCCGCGCTGGCCGACACGGTCGAACGGCGCGACGCGGCGGCGCGGGTCCAGCGCCGGCTCGAGGACGAGCTCGGAAGCGTAGAAACCAAGATCAAGGGCCTCGAGACCCGGCTGTACTCGGGCGAGGTCGGCGTGGTGCGCGAGCTCCAGGCCCTCCAGGCCGATGTTCAGTCATTGCGGCGCCGGCACGAGGCACTTGAGGACGAGGTGCTGGAGTCGATGGAGGTCCGGGAGCCAATCGACCAGGAGGTTCGAGCGCTAGAGAGCGAGCGAGACCGTCTCGATGGGGAGGCGGTCGAGCTACGCGTCGCCATTGCCGAGGCTCAGGCCGGGATCGACGCCGAGCTCGCTACCGAGACCCAGGCGCGCGCCGAGTCTGCCACCGAAATCCCGGCCGACCTCATGACGCTGTACGAAAAGATCAGAGCCACGGAGGATGGCATCGGCGCGGCGGCGTTGGTGAACGGACGCTGCGGTGGCTGTCATTTGGCGCTGCCCGCCATCGAGGTCGACCGCATGAAGCGGGAGCCGCCTGACGCCCTGGTGAGGTGCGAGCAGTGTGGGCGGGTCCTCGTCCGCTGAGTGATCCTCTGGCCGGCAGGTCTGGCACTTGTCGTGGTCTGGTTCGTCTTCAAAGACCCGGCTATCGACTATCGGGTCGTGGTCGCCGGCGCGCTGCTGCCTGACAT
>JALZBN010000233.1 GCA_030947365.1 Actinomycetota bacterium | reverse complement strand
GTCCATCGGTGTAGAGCACGAGAGTGTCGCTTCGCTGGAGCGCGACCGTCGTGACGCCTGTCGAACCAGCGCCGGGCCAACCGATCGCGACCCCGGGCGCCTCGACCCACCGCACCTGGCCGTCGACGGACACGACAAGAGCGGGTGGGTGTCCACCGCCGGCGACATGAGCGACTCCGTCGGTCGGGCTGTACCGCACCACGAGGACGGTCGCGACCAGATCAGGTGCCTGCGCGGCAATGAGCGCGGCGGCGCGGGCAACGAGATCGCGCATGGGGCAGCCGTCGAGCGCCATCAGGCGCAGGGCGTGGGTCACGCTGACGGCGTCTTTGGTGGCGGCAACCCCCTTGCCCATGACGTCGACGACGGCGAGGTGCAGGTCGCCGTTGGGAAGCACCACGCAGTCGTAGAGGTCGCCGCCAGTCGGCGAGCTCGGGTCGGCGGGAAGGTAGTAGACCCCCAACTCGGCGGCGTCGACCGACGGAAGCTGCGGCCGGACCGCCTCTTGGAGTTGGTGCACGACCTCTTGTTGCGCGGCTTGCAACTCGGTGAGGCGGTTCACGGTTTCGAAGTTGTCGATGGCGATGCCGACATGCGCGGCGAGGGCATACACGGCGGCTTCCTCGGCGGCGTCGAAGACCATCGGCTCGCGCCGCCCAATGAGGAGGACACCGTGAACGGTCTCGTCGAAGGCGTGCACAGGAACGAGAAGGCATTCCGGGGCGCGCCCGAGACCGCTGCGATCGAGGAACGACCGGAACCGGGGATCGGCGAGCAGTGAGTCGGCGCGCTGTGAGCCGGAACCGTCAGCTTCGAGGTCGTGGGCATCCGTGGCCGGGGCCGTGCCGTCGGACTGCAAGAGCTCGACGATGGCCGGGCGAGCCAGGCGCTCGACGACATTCGTATCGACACCGGTAGCAACGGAAGACCCGCCGGCTACGCCCCGGATGTCGATGTACGCGGCCACGCCCGCGCCGGTGAGCGATCGAGCGGCCTCCACGAACCAGGCCAATTTCTTCTCGGGTCCGTCCGGCCCATGGACGGCACCGGCAGCCTCGGCCAGGAGCACGAGCGCGCTCACGTCCCGGGAAACGGAACGGGGCGGGTCGTCGGGCATCACGTTGAGGGTAACCATCATCGGTACGCTCTCTGTTCGTGCGCTGGATAGGCGAGCCCCTCGACGGGGAGGGCGTCGTCGAGCGCCGCTTCGACCTCGACGTCGACACCCGCGTCGTTCCCGGAATCCTCTGGACCCCAACCGACGCCCACGGCCCAAGGCCCGTCGTGCTCATCGGCCACGGCGCGACACGCCACAAGCGCGTCGACCACATCCTGGCCCTGGCCCGCCACCTCGTTCGTCGCCACCACTTCGCAGTCGCCGCCATCGACTGCCCCGGCCACGGAGACCGGCGCGCCGACCGCAGGGCCGACGAGATCCAGCTGTTCGCCGACTTCCTTGCCGAGTGGACGCGTCCCGGCGCTGTCGACGACATGATCGCGGAATGGGCCGCGACCCTCGATGCCGTGCGGACGCTCGAGGAGGTAGGTGACGGACCGGTCGGCTACTGGGGTCTGTCGATGGGCACCATCTACGGCCTTCCGTTCGCGGCCACCGAACCACGGATCCAGGTGGCGGTGTTCGGCCTGATGGGACTCGTCGGCCCCACCAAAGAACGCCTGGCCGCCGATGCCCTGCGAGTGAACTGCCCGGTGCTGTTCATCCAGCAGTGGGACGACCAACTACTGCCGCGCCCCGACGTCTTGGCCCTCTTCGACGCCCTGGCCACGGTCGACAAACGGCTGCACGCCCACCCGGGCGACCACGCTGCCGTGCCCGTGGAAGAGGTCGAGTTCTCGATCAACTTCTTGGCCCGCCATCTCGGCGGCTAACCGCCCTTACAGCACCTTCGACAGCGCGCCGACCGGCATGCGCAGGTCGGAGAGCATCCGCAGGTCTTCCTCGGCGGGCCGCCCGAGCGTGGTGAGGTAGTTGCCGACGATGAGGGCGTTGATGCCAGCGGTCATGCCCATCGACTGAAGGTCGCGCAACGTGACCT
Source organism: Actinomycetota bacterium (assembly GCA_030947365.1). Taxonomy (GTDB): domain Bacteria; phylum Actinomycetota; class Acidimicrobiia; order Acidimicrobiales; family AC-14; genus JALZBN01. Next base: position 1,063 of record JALZBN010000233.1, on the reverse strand, counting down.
CTCGCCCTCCCGCGTAGCGCAGGATCACGCCCGGCAGCGCGAGCCGGAACAGCGCGATCCAGCGAATCGCCTCCAAGGGCTCCACCAGGGCCCGATCGGCCAAAGGCGTCCCCGGCCTCGGGTTGAGAAAGTTCACCGGCACCTCGGCGGGCTCGAGCTGACGCAGCTGGTCGAGGAGTTCGAGGCGCTGCTCGTCGGACTCGCCCATGCCGAGGATGGCGCCACAACACAGCTCCATCCCGACCTCGCGCACGAGTTCACAGGTCTCGAACCGCTCATCCCAGGTGTGGGTGGTCACGATGTTGTCGAAGAACGAGCGCGCCGTCTCCAGGTTGTGGTTGTAACGGTGCACGCCGCCGTCGGCGAGGCGCCGGGCCTGATCAGACGTCAGGATCCCGAGACTGGCGGCCACGTTGAGCCCGGTCCGTTGCTGGATGACGGGGACCAGCTCGAGCACCTGGGTGAGGATGCGCTCGCTCGGTCCTCGCACCGCCAGCACGATGCAGAACTCGGACGCGCCGAGGCGCGCCGTTTCCTCGGCCGCGGCCAGGATCTCATCGGGCACCAGGAGGGGCGTGCCCTTCACGAGTGACTCGAACCGCGACGACTGGCTGCAGAAAGAGCAGTCCTCGGGGCATCCACCGGTCTTGGCCGACAAGATCCCCTCGACTTCGACCACGGGTCCACACCATGCCAGGCGCACCTGGTGAGCAGTCGCGGCCAACGCCGGGACGTGCTCTGGCGCCAGCCGGGCCAACGCGGCCAGCTCCGGCGCGCCGAGCTGACGGCGCTCGTCGACGAGGGTGTGCTCGACTTCGGCCAGCAGGGCCCGCAACTCCACGGCGCGCACCCTACGCACGGGCATAGGGTCGCGACCACCCCAAGAGAAAGAAGGCCACCATGGGATTCATCCAGTTCGTGGAGTTCACGACGTCCAACATCGACCAGATGCGAGCGCTCGGCCAGAAGTACCAGGACGACACGCAGGGAAAGCGCGCCGGCTCGAAGGGCATCCTCTGTGCCGACCGCGACACGCCAGGTCGCTACGTCGTAGTGGCACAGT
>JALZBN010000232.1 GCA_030947365.1 Actinomycetota bacterium | reverse complement strand
GCGCAGGACTTGCTGGCCTGACCGCAGCCTATGAACTGCACCACGCCGGTCTCGCCGTGCGGGTCGTCGAAGCCCGGCCGCGGCTCGGAGGACGAGCGCTCACGGTGGCCCCGGAGAAAGCGGATGGCTCGTTCGACCTTGGCGCCACTTGGATCTGGACCGATCAACCAGCTATCACCAAACTCGTTCACCAGCTCGACCTCGTCACCTTTCCTCAGTACGAAGCCGGGCGTCACCTCGCCGAGGACATCAAAGGTGTGCCGGCGCTGCCTGTCGATGTCGAGCCCACTTCAGCTCGGGCGATGAGACTCACTGGCGGCATCCAACAGCTCTGTGCGTCGTTGGCGGCCGAACTGCCTGCGGAAGGTCTCATCGGCGGCGCGACAGCCGTCGCCATCACCGAGGTCGGCGACGGCATGCGGGTGACGACCGAAGACCGAAACGGACGCGCCGAGCTCCTCACGACTGCCGTTGTCGTCGCGGCTCCGCCGCGCCTGGTGCTCGAAAAGATCACCTTCGCGCCGGCGCTCCCCGACGACCTCTTGCGCGTCATGAAGCTCACCCCGACCTGGATGGCGAACGCCATCAAAAGCGTGGCGGTCTACGAGTCACCGTTCTGGCGCGCCGGCGGCTTGTCTGGCACCGTGTTCAGCACCCTGGGTCCGCTGCGAGAGATCCATGATGCGACGCCCGGCGATAGCGGCGTAGGCGCGCTCTGGGGGTTCTTCTCGGGAGACGACGTCTACCGCGAGATGGTCCCGAGCGAACGGGCCGAGCTGGCGTTCGCCCAGCTCGAGCGGTTGTTCGGCGCGCCAGCGGCGGACCCCATCGAGTACTGGGAACGAGACTGGTCAACCGACCCGAACACCAACGACGAGGTCTTCTGGGTCGACGAGCCGTTGCTCGACCTGGGCCACCCCTCGTTCGCGCAACCGCTACTGGGCGGCCGCCTCGTCTGGGCCGGCGCCGAAACCGTCGCCGAAGGCGGGGGACATCTGGAAGGTGCGGTCAGGTCGGGCCAGCGCGCCGCCAGATCGATTCGGCGCAACTTGTCGAGATAGCGAGCCCAGCACGTAGCTGACCTGATCGCAATAGCCTGGAAAACGTGCCGGAGCTTCCCGAGATTCAGGCGCTCGCCGAACGGCTCGACGCAGCCGTAGCCGGCGCTGTCTTCGGCGGGGCCGTACCGCACCAGTTCGCGGCGCTCAAGACGGTCGTGCCGAGCCCAGCAACCCTTGTTGGTCTCACCGTCGAGCGCGTCACCCGCCGGGGAAAGTACGCCGTCTTCGAGTTCGTCGGCGGCGAGCGCTTGCTCGTGCACCTGTCCCAGGGCGGACGGGTCGACATCGAAGACCCCCCGAAGCAGACGAAGCCGAAGGGCTCCGTCGTCCGCCTGACATTCGAGAGCGGGCCGTCTGTGCTGTTCAAGGAGTACGGCACCGAGCGGAAGGCGGGATGGTGGGTCGTTTCCGCCGGCGACGAGGGCCCGCTCTCAAGGTTGGGCCCCGATCCCTTCTCCGACGAGTTCGCCACTCTCATCCTCGACGGCACCGACGGTCGCCGGGTGCACACGATGCTCCGCGACCAACGTACCGTCGCTGGAATCGGCCGGGGCTACTCCGACGACATCTTGCACCGGGCCCGTCTCTCGCCCTACTCCCCGCTGTCCACCCTGACCGCTGAGAACCGACAGACCCTCCTCGACGTCACTCGCCAGGTTCTCACCGAGGCGCTCGAGCCCGAACGGCGGCGCACAGGTGGATTACCGACCAAGATCGGCGACCACTTCACTGTGCACGGACGACACGGCACCCCCTGCCCGGTCTGTGGTGACGACCTCCGGCGCGTCTCCTACGAGTCGTACGAGGTGACGTACTGCCCAACGTGCCAGACCGGCGGCAAGGTGCTCGCCGACCGCCGGTTGTCACGCCTCATCCGCTGAGCCCGCTCAGGCAATAACTCGCGCTCAGGTCCGTGGCACGACGGGCGCGCCGTGCTGGCCACCTTCGAAGATGGCGACCTTAACCCCCCGCTCGGCAAGCACGGTAAGAAACGGCCCCGGCTCGACCAGCGCAGCCAGGCCGGCGGCGCCGGGCCGCAGCAGTCGCCCGGTAGCCGCCAGCCGGCACGCGAGAGCGCTGACCGCTCCGGCCGCGATCGCGGGTCGATCTATCACACCGAGAACCCGGTCTTCGCGCGCCGTGCCCTGCACCCCTCGCACCTCGACCCGGATGGCGCCGAGGTCGCCTTCGGGATGCGGTCGTCGCAGCATCGGCAGCCGCGCCGTCAACCGGTCTCGGCGGTTGGCGCCCATGCGCGCCGTCACCCGATTGACCCCGGCAAACGCCGGCGCGAGGAGAAGGGGCTCGGGGGTGGCAGCCCGGTAGCAGTCGACCGCCCGCACGGGATCGGGAAACCAGCACAGCTCTCGTCCCGAACCCCCGCTGCGCTCCTCCCATTCGCCGTCACGCCAGTCGAAGACGTGCTCGGCCAGAGCCCGGTGATGCTGGCGGGCACAAGCCGGGCCGGCGGTGCCGACCTTGGCCACGTGGATCTCGTCCACTCGCTCGAAGGCGCGCGCCGCCAGCGAGGCGAGCACGCAGGAGAGGCCGGGCGAGAAACCGGCGCCAATCACGAGGTGGAGACCACGGCGCCGGGCGTCGTCGTCGAGATCGATGAGGGCGCGCACTTCGCCGATGGCGTCGCACACCGATACGACGTGGCCGCCCCGATCGAGTACCGACTCGGCCACGGCCCGGTGGCCGCCGGGCATGGCCAGAAGAACGACGTCTCCGGGGTCTATGGCAGGCATTTGCGGCACGGCGCGCGCCGGCGCGCCCAAGGAGTCGACGACCGCGGCCAACCGGTCGGCGTCGGGATCGACAACGACAACATCGGTCGGCGACGCGTCGCCGGCTAGGGGCGTGAGCAGTTGCCGGCCGGCCCGGGCACCGACCGCGCCGGCGCCAACAACCACGAACTTCATCTACCGGAGGTCCGTGTCGGACAGCTCGCGCCATCCCCCGCTCTGACCGGGCACGTCGTTGCTCCCGCGCAGGCGCAGGGCGGCGGCGGCCAGGCTGGCCAATGCAAGCGCCAACCCGGCGCGGCGCGCCGTTCTCATG
>JALZBN010000231.1 GCA_030947365.1 Actinomycetota bacterium | reverse complement strand
CGTCGACGATGCCGTCGGAGAGGCGTTCGACAAGGTGGCCCGGTTCCTCGGCCTCGGCTATCCCGGCGGTCCCGCCATAGACGAGATCTCCGAGCACGGAGATCCCAACGCCGTCCGCTTCCCGCGGCCCATGGAAAACGACGGGCTCGACTTCTCGTTCAGCGGGTTGAAGACCGCGGTTACGCGCTATGCCCGCGACCACCCGGAGGCCGACGTGGCTGACATCGCCGCCTCCTTCCAGCAGGCTGCCGTCGACGTGCTCGTCTCCAAAGCCCGGCGCGCCGCGGCTGCGGAAGGGGCACGAGCGCTGTGCATCGGCGGCGGGGTCGCCGCCAATTCGTTGCTGCGCCGGCGCGTCGCCGAAGCGGCCGAGGAGGATGGGCTCCAAGCGGTCATTCCGGCGCGCAGTCTCTGCACTGACAACGCGGCCATGATCGCGGCGGCGGCGTGGTGGCGCATCCGCTCCGATGGGCCAACATCCCTCGAAGTGGGGGCCCAGCCCAACCTCCGGCTCGGGTAGCCGGCACTTTTGAAGCCGGCGGGAGGGCTGCTAGAGTTAGCACTCGTCATAGGAGAGTGCTAACCGGAGGTCTACCGTCCAATGAACCTCAAGCCCCTCGACGATCGCATCGTCGTCCGTCCCAGTGAGGCGGAAGAAACAACAGTGAGCGGGATTGTCATCCCCGACACCGCGAAAGAGAAGCCACAGCAGGGTGAAGTACTCGCCGTGGGCCCGGGGCGTCGCTCCGAGCAAACCGGCGACATCATCCCGCTCGACGTGAAGGTTGGCGACGTCGTCGTCTACAGCAAGTACGGCGGCACCGAGATCCCGATCGACGGTGAAGACCTGCTGCTGCTCAACGGCCGCGACGTGCTTGCCATCGTCGACAAGAAGAGCAAGAAGTAGCGCCAGCACAATGCCGAAGGAGCTGCAGTTCGACGAACCGGCGCGCCGCAGTCTGGAAGCCGGCGTCGCCAAACTCGCCCATGCGGTGAGGATCACGCTGGGCCCCTTGGGTCGCAACGTGGTGATCGAGAAGCGCTTCGGCGTGCCCACGATCACCAACGACGGCGTGACCATCGCCAAAGAGGTTCTGCCTCTCGAGGAGCCCTACGAGAACATGGGCGCCCAGATGGTCAAAGAGGTCGCCACCAAGACCAACGACGTTGCCGGCGACGGCACCACTACGGCCACTGTGCTGGCTCACGCCCTCGTGCGTGAGGGCCTGCGCAACGTGGCCGCCGGTGCCAGCCCGATGGCGTTGCGGCGGGGAATCGACGCCGCGGTGGTGGCTGTCCTCGAGTCGATCAAGGCCCAGGCCAAAGATGTGGAAGACCGCGCCGAAATCGCCCAGGTGGCGTCCATCTCGGCCGCCAACACCGAGGTCGGCGAGTACATCGCCGATGCAATCGAAAAGGTGGGAAAAGACGGCGTCGTCACCGTCGAGGAGTCGAACACCTTCGGCATGGAGCTCGAAGTCGCCGAGGGCATGCAGTTCGACAAGGGTTACCTGTCGGCCAACTTCGTCACCGATCCCGAACGCCAGGAGGCGGTGCTCGACGAGCCCTACATCCTCTACGTCAACAAGAAGGTAAGCGCCGTCAGCGACCTCCTGCCTCTGCTGGAGAAGATCACGCAGACGGGCAAGTCCCTTCTCGTGGTGGCCGAAGACGTCGACGGTGAGGCACTGGCCACGCTTGTGGTCAACAAGCTGCGAGGCACCTTCAACTCTGTCGCCATCAAGGCCCCTGCCTTCGGCGAACGGCGCAAGACGTCGATGGAAGACGCGGCCACGCTCACCGGCGGCCAGGTCGTCTCCGACGACCTCGGCATGAAGATCGAGAACGTCACCCTCGACATGCTGGGCACGGCGCGCCGGGTCATCGTCAACAAGGACACCACCACGATCATCGACGGCGGCGGTTCGAAAGAGGCGATCGACGCTCGCATCGCCCAGGTGAGGTTGCTGCTCGAAGACGCCTACTCCGACTGGGACAAGGAAAAGATCACCGAGCGGTTGGCCAAGCTCGCCGGCGGCGTCGCCATCATCCGGGTCGGCGCGGCTACCGAGGTCGAGCTCAAGGAGAAGAAGCACCGCATCGAAGATGCGCTCTCTGCCACTCGCGCCGCCATCGAAGAGGGCATCGTCCCCGGCGGTGGCACGGCGCTGATCCGGGCTCGCGAGGCCGTCGACAAGGTCAAGAACGAAGGCGACGAGGCCACGGGCACCGCCATCGTGCGCGCCGCCCTCGAAGAGCCCTTGTTCTGGATCGCCAGCAACGCCGGGCTGCCCGCGCAGCTCATGGTGAAGCAGGTGGAGAACGAAACCGGCTCCGTGGGCCTCAACGCCCTCACCGGTCAGTTCGAAGATCTGGTCAAGGCCGGCGTCATCGACCCGGCCAAGGTCACCCGCTCCGCCCTGCAGCATGCGGCATCAGTCGCCGGCATCATGCTCACCACCCAGGTTCTCGTCGGAGAGGTTCCCGAGGGAAACGAGCCCCTGCGCTATGACCCCCGCACCGGCCAGATGGTGAGTCCTCGCACGGGCAAGCAGCACGGTCCCCATCACCACTAGCTAGGTGGTCGACGAACCGGTGGTAGATGGGCCGGCGGCGTACGAAAAGCCGCCGCCTGACCCGGCAAAGCTTCTTGCCGCCTGGATGGAGTGGGAGCGCGGCGAGACACCACCGGGGCGCGTGATCAGCAATCTGAAGATGGGCGGTATGCGCGACGTGCTGGAGGCCCTCGCCTTGACCGTGGAAGCCTCGGCGGCGGAGGCCTCGGCGGTTAACGAGTAGCTCGTTCCAATGTTGGGCCGAGGTGTACGGCCTGCCAGCACCACAGCGCAGCCACTGACCGGTACGGCGCGTAGGCGTCTCCGAGAGCGGCGAGCACCGCGGGCGTGGGGGAGTCGACCAGCCCGTGCATGAGGGCGTAGCCGCGCCGCACCGCGAGATCGCCGGTCGGCCACACGTCGAGACGGCGTAACTGGAAGATCAGGAACATCTGGGCCGTCCAGACGCCGATTCCACGCACCTGACAGAGCTGGGCGATGATCTCGTCGTCGTGCAACCGGCTCACGTGGGCGAGGTCGACCCGGCCATCGGCTATGCGCGCCGATAGATCGAGGAT
>JALZBN010000230.1 GCA_030947365.1 Actinomycetota bacterium | reverse complement strand
GGCGCGCCCGCGGTCTCGGTTTCCACCTTGGCCCACAACGCGACCTTGACCCACGGCGCGACCTTGGCCCACAGCGCGACCTTGGCCCACAGCGCGGCCGAGGGGTGAAGGAGGAACAGGTGCACGTCGCGTTGTGCGGCCAAGGCCCGCAGCACCTGTAGGTGGCTGGCCGGGAGTCGGGTCAGGCCGAAGATCGACAGACGCGCCGGGAGGTCGACGAGAGCACCGTCGGCGCGCAGGCGCTCGCAGGCCGAGCCGAGACGCTCAGCCGGGCTCGGCGCGCCGATGCGGGTCCGTAATCGGCGCCACAGTTCCGCCTGCCACCTGGCCGCGTCCGCCAGCGGCTCGCCGCCCCCGCCGACATCGTCACCCCCAGCCCATGCGCACAGCATCTGGGGCCGGTGCACCCCGTAACGGTCGTAGAGGTCGGCGATGTGGCGGACGCTTTCGAACCGGCGCGCCGCCAGCGACGCCAGCCACGGCTCGGCCGCGCTCTCGTCGACAACTTCGAGTAGGGGCCACACGGCGCGCTCGGGGAGCCACGGGTCGGTGTCCCCGTCGATGCCCGCGGCTATCGCCACCGCGCCCCCGAGCACCCGGAATGGGGACGGAAACTCGACGTTCGCACACACGCCGTCGGAGCGGCCCGCGCTCGCGCCCAGGCAGGTCGACAAGCGCTGGGCCAGCCAGCGCTCGACACCCCGAGTGGGCACGGCCACGATCTCGGTGGCGAACGGGTCACCGAGTGGTTGGCTGACGAGGTCGATGAGCGCGTCGACGAGGCCGTCAGCCCGTTCTGCTCTGTGGATGTGCAGCACCCGCGGGCTCCCCCTTACGCCGGGGCCGGCTCCGCTTCGGGTATCGCCAGGGCGCTGACGTCGGGAAGCCGCCGGGGAAGCACGATGAAGGCGAAGATCGCGCCGAGTAGCACGACGACCCCGCACACGACCGAGCCCCGGCTGAACCCCTCGACGAAGGAGTTCCTGGCGCCCTGGACGATCGCGCCGCCGACCTGCGGCGGGGACGCACCGGCTAGCTTCAGCGCCTCGGCCATCGACTGGGTGGCTCGGGCCAGGGCGTCGCGAGTGAGCGGCAGCCCTCGCAACCGGTCGAGCAGGTGGGGACCGTAGATCGACGAGAAGACGGCGCCGACGACGGCGACTCCGAATGCGCCGCCAAGCTCGCGGGTCACGTCGTTGACGGCCGATCCGACCCCCGCCTTCTCCTTGGGCAGCACGGCGAGGATGGCGGCTGTCGATGGCGCGGCGACGAAGCCGAGGCCGACGGCGATGAGCACCATCGATATCAGTACCGGTCCGAAGTACGCGGTAGTGGCATCGACGGTGGCGGCGACGAAGAAACCGGCGCTCATCAGCACCAGTCCGGCCGGCACGACCAGCTTGGTGCCGAGGCGCGCCGCCAGCGCCGGCGCCGCGGGTGCCACCGCGCCGGTCGCAATCGCGAACGGAAGGGTGTGCACCCCGGCCGAGAGCGTGTCGTACCCGCGGATCAGTTGGAAGTACTGGGTGATCAAGAAGATAAAGCCGAACAGGGCGAAGAACGACACTGTGATCGAGAAGCTGGCCGCACTGAACCGGATGTTCTTGAACAGCGTCACGTCGAGCATCGGCTCGGAGGCGCGCATCTCCCAGAGCGCGAACACACCCAGCACGACGACGGCGACGATGTAGCCGACGATGGTGAGGGGATTGGTCCAACCTCGTCCGGGTGCCTCGATCGTCGTGTACACGAGGGCGACGATGCCGATCGCCGACAGAATGAAGCCGGTGAAGTCGAGATGGGGTGCCGCCGGGTCGCGACTCGTGGGTACCAGCCATGCGGCCAGGCTCAGTGACAGGGCGGCGACGGGAACGTTGACGAAGAAGATCGAGCCCCACCAGTAGTGCTGCAGTAGGGCACCGCCGGTGAGCGGACCGAGGGCCACGGCGAGACCGACGACTCCGGTCCAGACGCCGATCGCCGCGGCCCGCTCCTTGTCGTCGGTGAAGACGTTGGTCAAGATGGCGAGGGTGGCGGGGAAGATGAACGCCGCAGCCATGCCCATCAGGGCCCGGGCGAAAATGAGCACGTCGGTCGATCCGGCGAGCCCGGCGAACACCGAGAAGGCGGCGAACGACAACACGCCGAGCTGGAGTGCGCCCTTGCGCCCGTAACGGTCGCCCAGACTTCCACCGATCAGCAGGAGCCCGGCGAACACGAGCGAGTACGCGTCGACGATCCACTGCAGCTCGCTGTTCGAGGCGTTGAGCTCCTCGCTCATCCGGGGAAGGGCGACATTGACGATGGTGTTGTCGACGACGGCGAGGAAGACGCTCAACGACAGCACGCCGAGGATGGCCCACCGGTGACGGTAGATGGCAGATGAATCGACTCGGTCCATTGGTGGCTCCTCGGTCTGGAAGTCGGCTCACACCCTATGGTGCTCACCGAATAGAAGCGTCACCCTTGGCCGGGGGCCGGTAGAGGTTGGCTAGGCGTTCGCGACGCGCCGAGTCGGCGATCAACGTGGCGAGTCGCCGCTGCCGGGTCTCGTCACGCTTGGCGCTCATGACCCAGTGGATGGCCGTGCGGCGATAACCCGGCGGCTGTGACTGGAAGAAGTCCCACGCAGCGGTGTCGCCCATGAACGCTTTCTCGAACTCGGGGTCGAGCGCAGTGTCCTTTGGTTGGGCGTACGAGTACGGCACCACGTCGGGGTTGCGGCGTCCGAAGGCGGCGAGCCCGGCCGGCTGCATTCGGCCTTCAGCGGTGAGCTCGCCGACCCGGCGCACGTTGACGGCACTCCACTTGCTGGTGGGCTTCCGGGGAGTGAAGCGGATGGTGTAGCTCTCGTTGCCGACGCCGCGTCGCACACCGTCGATCCAGCCGACACACAGCGCCTCGTCGACCGACTCGGCCCACGTCATCGACGGCCGGCCGGTGGCGACCTTGTGGTACCCGACCAGCAACTCGGTCTCGTTGGCGGCTTGCGCCGCGAGCCACTCGCGAAACTCGGCCGGGTTGGCAAAGAAGATCGGTTCCATCGGTCTGGCGCGAACGCTACCGCCGGCCATGCGAGGATCGAAGGGCCATGACCCACGCCACCCGAGTCCTCATCACCAACGACGACGGTGTCGAC
>JALZBN010000229.1 GCA_030947365.1 Actinomycetota bacterium | reverse complement strand
CGCAGCACCCGCTCGGGCGAGGCCGGCATCTGGGTCACCCACACGCCCACGGCGTCGTGAATCGCGGCGGCGATCGCCGGCGGCTGGGCATTGTTGGCCATCTCGCCGATCGCCTTTGCGCCGAACGGACCGTCGACCGAAGGGTTCTCCAGGATGACGTTCTCCAGCTCGGGCAGCATCTCGATCGTCGGCGCCAGGTACGAGCCGAACTGCTCGCCGCGGTGCTCGACGGACGGATAGTGCGGATAGCACTCCTCCAGCAAGCCCAGGCCGACGCCCATCATCGCCCCGCCCTCGATCTGGCCCTCAACGAGCAGCGGGTTGATTGCCCGGCCGACGTCGTAGACGGACACCATGCGGGTGACCTCCACCTCGCCGGTCTCGTCGTCGACGACCACATCGGCCACGCAGGCCGCATACGAGATCGCCGAGTGCGGCTCCGCCGTCACCGAGCCGTCGTCGTCATTGATCTCGGCCAGCGGCTTGAGCGCCGTGCCCTGGCCGGAGATCAGCTCCCCGTAGGAGTAGGTGGCGGCACCGGCGACGTCCGAGACCGAGATCTTTCGGTCCGGCGCACCCTTGGCGACGACCTCGCCGTCGGTGATCTCCAGGTCGCCGGCGTCGATCTCCAACTCTTTGGAGGCGATGTCGAGCACCCGCTCGCGAACGCGCTCGGCGGCATAGCGAACTGCGTTGCCGCCGATGAACGTTCCCCGCGAGGCGAACGTGCCGGTGCACACCGCCGACGAGTCGGTGTTGGTGTTGTCCATCGTCACCCAGTCGTAGGGGACGCCGAGGGCGTCGGCGACGATCTGGGTGTGGACGGTCTTGGAGCCCTGGCCGATGTCGACCGTCCCCGAGAAGACGTCGACGCGGCCGTCGGGCTTGAGCTTGATCCAGGCCTGGCTGGGATCGCCGTTCTGGTTCATTCCGGTCGGATACTCGATCGTGGAAAAGCCACGTCCGACGTGCTTGGCCATCAGCGTCCTCCTCCGTTGCCGGTGCCGTGCGAACCGTTACCGGCGCCGGTCTGATCGAGCACGTGGGCTCCCTCGGGAGCCTGCTGGGCGACCAGATGATCGGGGAGCAGGTCGCCGTGGCGCCGGCCCGGGGTCATCGCCTGATACTGCGGTCCGAGCTCCTTGCCGACGCGTTCGGCGGTAGCGAGCGTGACCGGGACCGTCGAAGGATCCTGCATCGCGACCAGGTTGCCGGTGGTGTCGCCGATCCGGTTGGCGTTCTTGAGCCGGATCTCCCACGGGTCGAGGCCCAGGACATCGGCCACCCGCGTGATGTGCGTCTCGACCGCCAGCGATACCGAAGTCACCCCGAACCCGCGCATGGCGGTCGTCGGCACCCGGTTGGTGTACACCACGAACCCGTCGAACTTCAGGTTCGGGATCGTGTAGGCGCCAGTGTGATGGAAGGCGTGTTTGGTCAGCCCGTAGGGCGAGAAGCGAGAGTAGGCACCCGAATCGTGCAGCGTGACCATCCGGCGGCCGAGGATCCAGCCGTCAGAGGTGACCGCATCCTCGAGCTCGATGTGCCACGGGGCGCGCGTCGAGGAGGCGAGGAACTCCTCCTCGCGCGTCCAGCGCCACTTGACCGGGCGGCCCGCCTTGAGCGCCAGCACGGCGCTGATCGTCTCGGAGGCAGTGTCGACCTTGCCCCCGAACCCACCGCCGACGGTGCCACCGACGAACTTGATGCGGTTGAGCGCCAGCTCGAGGTGGGCGGCCACCACACCCAGGGAGAAGTACATCGCCTGGGTGCACGAGTGGATGGTCAGCCGGCCGTCGGCCTCGGGAATGACGAGTGCCGCCTGGGTCTCCAGCGGACAGTGCTCGATCGCCTGCGGGCGGTAGACGCCGGAGACGATCGTGTCGGCCTGGTCGAAGGCCCACTCGACGTCGCCCTTGCGGACGCGCCGATGGTTGTAGGGACCGAAGTGCGGGAACACCGGGCCCCAGTGGTGGATCTCGGGCGCGTCGGGCTCGAAGGCCAGGCGGATGTCGAACAGCGTCGGGCGCTCCTCATACTCGACGTCGATCAGCTCGATCGCCTCCATCGCGGTGTCGACGTCCTCGGCGGCGACGGCCGCAATCGGCTGGCCGCGCCAGCGCACGACGTCCTCGGCCAGCAGCGGCTCGTCGGCTGGAACGCCGAGCGCCTCCAGGTGGCCGTAGACGTTCTTCGGGACATCCGTATGGGTGACGACCGCCCGGACGCCACGCAGCTTCTCGGCCCGAGATATGTCCAGGCTGCGGATCGCCGCGTGGTGATGGGGCGAGCGCAGCACGCGAGCCTGGAGCATGCCCGGGGCCCGGAGGTCGTCGACGAAGTTGGTCCGCCCCGTGACATGGGCGATGCCGTCGTAGCGGGGGAGCTTGGCGCCGACGGCCTTCATGCGGGCGCCCCCTTCGGCTCGACCTCAGGTTGGGACGGGTCGGGGGTCAGATCGACACCGCGCTGCCCGTCGTACTCGCCGGTGGAGGCGGCGATGATCGCGTCGACGATCTTCACGTAGCCGGTGCAGCGGCAGACGTGGCCGCTGAGGGCATCGAGGACCTGATCGCGGGTAACCGGGTCCCGCCCGCCCGCCCCCCGGCCACCTCGCCCACCCTGGCCCCCGGCCCTCCGGCCACCGTAGGTACGTTCGATGAGCGCGTGGGCGGCCATGACCATGCCTGTGGTGCAGTACCCGCACTGCGCGGCGTAGCGATCGTTGAAGGCCGTCTGGATCGCCGACAGGTTCCGGGGCGCGCCGAGTCCCTCGACGGTCGTCACTTCGGCGTCGCCCAGCGTGCCCACCGCGAGCAGACAGGCGCGGCGCGGCGCGCCGTCGACGAGCACCGTGCAGGAGCCGCAGCCGCCCTGCTCGCAGCCGGGCTTGACGCTGGTGATGTTGAACTCCTCGCGCAGCACGGTGAGCAGCGGCGTGACCGGCGAGCTGGCGGTGGCGCGCGGTACGCCGTTGATCGTCAGTTCCATGGACTCAGCCCCCCTGAAGCTGCTCGATGACCCGCGCCACGAGCACGGGCAGGACCTCGCGCCGGTACCAGGCCGAGGCCAGCGCGTCGTCGTGGGGTTGCACGCCCTCGGTCGCCCGGGCGGCGGCGTCGGCCGGCGAGGCGCCGTCGGCGAG
>JALZBN010000228.1 GCA_030947365.1 Actinomycetota bacterium | reverse complement strand
CCCGTGTTCGTACGCCGCCTCACGATCGCCAACCCCACCGCATACGAGGTCAACGTAGAGATCTCGGGCTCGCAAGGGTCCGGGTGGCTCGATCTCGGCACCGTTCCCCGCGAGCGCGAGGTTGCACTCGAGAATGTCGTCGACCAGGGCGGGAAATGGACCTTCAGGTTCTCGTCGGGTGGAGTGTTCGCCGCGGAGATGGCGCTCAGCCGCGCCGATCTCGAGCAGGGCCAGTGGCGGGTGAATATCCCCGACGGAATCGCGGTGCCGTTGCAGGAGGCCGGGCTGCCAACTTCGGCCAGCTAGATCCGATCGGTCGGGAGCGGGAATAGTGGGGACATGACGACAGTCCACCGTGTTCTGTTCCCCCATCCGATCCCGACGCTCGCCGACTACGTAGAAGCTGGTGGCGGGGAGGGGCTGGAAGCGGCGCGCCAGGTCGAGCCCGACACGCTGATCGCCGAGATCGAGGCGTCGGGCCTGCGAGGCCGGGGCGGCGCCGGCTTTCCCACAGGAACCAAGTGGCGCACTGTCGCCGAGAATCGATCCACGGAGGAGCCGGCGTCGGTCGTCGTCAACGGGGCCGAGGGTGAACCCGGTACGTTCAAGGACCGCACGATCCTGCGCACGAACCCTTACGAGGTCGTGGAGGGTGCCCTCATCGCGGCCCGCGCCATCGGCGCCGACGGCGTCATTTTCGGGCTGAAGAAGTCATTCGGTCCCGAGGTGCAGCGGGTGCGAGACGCGGTCAAAGAGATAGAGACCGCGGGCTGGGCCGACGGTGTGGAGCTCGTCGTCGTCGAGGGCCCGAGCGAATACCTCTACGGCGAGGAGACGGCGCTGCTCGAGGTGATCGACGGTCGCCATCCCTTCCCTCGCATCGCGCCACCGTTCCGGCGCGGCGTCAAGGAGAACGTCGAGACCGAGTCCGACGCGGAGTCCGAGAGCGGGCTGTCGGCCCATGTCGACATGGCCGGGCCTGGCGGCGAGGAACTTGCCGCCCCCACCCTTGTCGACAACGTCGAGACTCTGGCGAACGTCCCCCGCATTATCGCCCGGGGAGCGGCGTGGTTCCGCACCGAAGGCACCGAGAAGTCGCCCGGCACGATCGTCTGCACGGTGACGGGGTCGACGCAACGCCATGGGGTGGGCGAGGTGATCATGGGCACGCCGCTGCGTGAGGTCATCGAGGAGATCGGAGGCGGCGCCCGGCCCGGGCGTCACATCAAGGCGGTGATGGTCGGCGTCTCCAACGCGCTCTTGCCCGCGGCCTTGCTCGACACGCCCCTGACGTATGAAGACATGGCTGCCGTCGGAAGCGGACTGGGCACCGGTGGTTTCATCGTGTTCGACGACACCGATGACCTGGTGGCCGTGGCTGCCGGCGTGTCCCGATTTCTCGCCGTCGAGTCGTGCGGGCAGTGCACGCCGTGCAAGCAGGACGGGCTTGCGCTCGCCGATGCCCTTGCCGGCCTCTGTCGATCGGCTGCCCCCGACGGCGCGGTGGCCACGATCGAGAGCCTGGCGTCAACCGTCGCCGACCGGTCACGCTGCTACCTTGCCACCCAGCACCAGGCGGTCGTGTCGAGCCTGTTCGCGAAGTTTCCCGACGAGGTGCGGGGCCACGCCGGCACCAATCCCGGCGCTGCCCCCACCGAGCCTGCGCTCATCGCTGAGTTGCTCGACATCGAAGACGGCGCGGCCGTTATCGACGCCCACCACGCAGACAAGCAGCCCGACTGGAGCTTCGACGAGACCTATTCCGGCAAAGCTCCCGCCGATCGATTGGGCGACCACCGCGCCGACACCGCTGTCTGAGGATGTTCCGGTCCGGAAGTTCTCGAAGGTTGCTGTCCGGCGCGATTGCAGTGGTATTGCTCGTCGTTCTCGGCGCGTGCAACGAGGACCATCGTCACCGCACCACGTCGCCGTCCACCGGCAAAGCGGCCGCGGCTGTCGACCTGAAGACCTTGAGGTTCACCCCGGCGACAGTGGAGGTGCGAGTTGGCCAGTCTGTGGCCTGGAACTGGGTCGACGGCACGATCCTGCACGACGTCGCCTTCGACGACGGCCCGACGAGTCCGAAGCAGACGTCCGGCACCTGGGAACGCGCCTTCCTTGATCCCGGCAGCTACGACTACGTCTGCACCCTGCACCCACAGATGACCGGCAAGGTGATCGTCAGCTGAGGCAAGACTCCGCCGGGCCGGCGTCATAAACTTCCTCGGCCGGGAGGCTCATGAGGCGGTCGGCCATTTCCTCTTTCATCCACACCAGCCGCTCTTCGTCGGCTTCGGTCTTGTCGTCCTTGCGAACCAGAGGGATGAAGTCGTCGCGAATGAGTTCGGCGCGCAGGGTGAGGTCGATGACGGTGCCGAGGTAGGCGAAGCGGAAGAAGTAGCGGCCCTGGGGCGCTTCCGGCGCGTCAGGGCCGGCGAGCTCTTCGTCGACCGTGTAACGGTCGCCGGTGACGGCGCGGGTGACCATCTCGATGGCGTCGCGCGCGCCGGGGCCGGGAAACGCCGTGGCGATCTCGATGTCGTAACGCTCGGGCCGTTCCCCGCCAGCCAGCAAAGGCAAGGCCCGTTCCATCACCTTGAAGCCGTGGGCGAGCCCGCCGATGGAGCTTCGGCCGTGATACCTAAGGAGGTCGTCGAAGGTAATGGAGATTGGCTCACGCTGATCGAGCACGTCGAGGGTCGACATCCCGGCATACTGCCTCACCGAGCTCTAGCGAGGCCCCATTGGGGATGTCTAGCGTGGACGGAATGAGTGATCCCGCCAGTCCAACGCACAGCGCGATCGAAGTTGAATCCGGGTTCATCTTCCTCGCCTTCCTCCTCTACTTCTTCAAGACGAGAGTCGTGATCGACGGGATGCTCTACGAGTTGCCGTGGGGCAAGAACACGTTCCCGGTGCAGCCCGGTCGTCATCGCGTGCGCGTGTCGTTCAAGTACCTGTTTCCGAGTGATGCCGGGGCCAACGAGATCGACGTCGACGTGCCGCCCGGGCAAACAGTGCACGTGCGGTACCGGGCGCCATGGCTCGTCTTCCTGAAGGGCAAGCTCACGGCCAGCACCTACGGGTACGGCGCCGCGCCGGTGGCTTCGGCCGCGCCGCCGCTCCCCGTCGCGCCGCCGCCGGCCG